>DASRRA010000553.1:0-4934 GCA_035696085.1 Bacteroidia bacterium
GTAAGAAATTGCTTTCTTAAAATTTCAAGGGCATCGGCTTCAGCTGGTGCAATCTCAATACTTAATACTCCTTCACTTTCCCCTCTCCGTATCGCTAACAATCGATGAGAAGGACACGTCATTAAGCGTTCTTCCCATTCAAAGTAATCTTTAAATTTTTCTCCCTGCTCTTCTTTTCCTTTCAGCACTTTGCTTTTTATGGTAGCCGATTGTTTAAATAAATTTCGAATGGATTCTCTTGCCTCTGCATTTTCGTTGATCCACTCGGCAACAATATCACGGGCGCCTTCAAGCGCTTCTTCTGCTGATTTTACCGCTTTTTCTTCTGAAATATAGTGAGCTGCTTCCGCCTTCAGGTCAACTTTTTGTTGTTTGAATAAAATTTCTGCTAGTGGTTCCAGCCCTTTTTCTCTTGCAATGGTAGCACGTGTTCTACGTTTTGGCTTATAGGGTAAATAGATATCTTCCAGCTGAGCCATTGTTTCTGCTGCTCGCAGTTGTTCGATAAGTTCAGGCGTTAATTTACCTTGGCCCTCAATTGATTCTATAATCACTTCACGCCGCTTTTCCAAAGCTCGTAAACGTTCAATCTCATCGCGTACGTTTGCTACCTGCACTTCATCTAAACTCCCCGTCACCTCTTTACGATACCTGGAGATAAAAGGTATGGTTGCACCTTCATCCAATAAAGTAACTGTTGCTTCAACTTGTTTTTCCGTAATACTCAATTGCAAAGCAATCTTCTTAAAGAACATTTTTTCTAACATAAAAATTCGAATTTAGATTTTATCTGACCTCGTATGATTATCCAACTAACCTTTTGCGTTTTGAAATTGCAAGGTGATGATATACAAATATAATTATCTTAAAAGGGGGTTAATAGGGGGAAAGGATAATGTTTTCAACATATTCGACTATTTTTTGTTGAAAATAAATTTAGGATATTCTGCTCCAATTTGTTTTTTGTGTATTCATCATTGCAAACTGAAATGCAATGGGTGCATTCTCAGGGTTTTCAAAATTTGGATCTTCTGCAATGAGTTCTGTAGCCATGTTGCGCGACAATTGCAATACTTGCGCATCCTTTGCCAGGTCAGCAATTTTCAAATCCAACACACCGCTTTGAACGGTTCCGGCCATATCTCCGGGCCCTCTCAATTTTAAATCGACATCTGCTATCTCAAAACCATCATTCGTTCTGCACATGGTTTCCATTCGCAGTTTACCGTCAGAACTTAATTTATAGGAAGTCATCAGAATGCAATACGATTGATCCGCTCCTCTTCCTACTCTCCCTCTCAGCTGATGCAATTGTGATAAACCAAACCGTTCAGAACTTTCTATCACCATCACACTGGCATTGGGAACATTTACACCTACTTCAATTACTGTAGTAGCCACCATTATTTGCGTATGCCCGTTAATGAAACGCTGCATCTCGTATTCTTTTGCATCTGCTTTCATTTGCCCATGTACAATACTTACATTGTAGTTCGGCAAAGGAAAAGCGCGCACAATACTTTCATAGCCATCCATCAAATCTTTGTAATCCATTTTCTCCGATTCTTTTATCAATGGATATACAACATAGATTTGCCGTCCCAACGCAATCTGTTCACGCATAAAACCAAACACGCGGTCTCTGTGATTATCAAAGCGATGAACGGTTTGTATCGGTTTTCTACCAGGTGGTAATTCATCAATAACACTAACATCCAGATCACCATACAAGGTCATCGCCAATGTACGTGGGATAGGCGTTGCAGACATGATCAATACATGAGGTGGTTGTGTATTCTTACTCCACATTTTTGCACGTTGTGCCACACCAAAGCGATGTTGTTCATCAATCACCACCAAGCCTAAATTTTTAAACTGAACCGTATCTTCAAACAGCGCATGCGTTCCAATTAAAATATGCATCTCCCCATTTTGCAATTGATGATGCAATATATTTCTTGCTTTCGTTTTCTTAGAACCAGTCAATAATCCTACTGTAATATTCAATGGCTTCACTAACTCAGAGATCGTTTCGTAATGTTGGTTGGCCAGGATCTCTGTTGGCGCCATTAAACACGCCTGAAAACCATTGTCTAGTGATATAAGCATATTCATCAATGCCACCAATGTTTTTCCACTACCCACATCGCCTTGCAGCAAACGATTCATTTGTTTTCCACTTCCCATATCCAGGCGTATTTCTTTGATCACCCGTTTTTGAGCTCCCGTTAATTCAAATGGCAAATATTTGTTGTAAAATGCGTTGAAATAGTCTCCAATTTTTGAAAATACAAATCCATGATACGCTTTTTGCCGAAGCACTTTTTGTTTTAGCAGCTTGAGTTGTATAAAAAAAAGTTCCTCGAACTTCAAACGAAATTCTGCTTTCTGCAGGTTAGCTGGACTTGAGGGAAAATGAATTTCTTTGAATGCTTCTTCTCTTGATAATAGATTATACTTTTTACAAATCGAAGCAGATAAGGTTTCCGGAATATTATTTTTTATAGATTGGATAAGAGTGCGTTGCATACGCGCAATCCCTTTTGTATCGAGTCCACGCGTTTTCAATTTATCCGTACTGTTGTATACGGATTGCATCGCACTGGCAAGCGTCGTATTTTCTTCACTTACCAATTCAATTTCCGCATGTGCAATATTTATTTTTCCGTTAAAACTGGAAGGTCTTCCGAATACTACATATTCATTCGTAGCGTGGGGTTTTAATTTTTCAGCTATCCATTTGGCTCCCTGAAACCAAACCAACTCTAATCTGCCGGTTCCATCAGATAGGTAGGCCACAAATCGCTGTGCGCGTTTCACGCCAATCGTTTCAGTATGCACAATTTTTCCACGCAATTGAACATAGGCTAAATCCGAAGTAATCTCACTTATTTTGTAAAATTTTGTTCGGTCAACATACCGGAAAGGATAATAGGTCAATAGATCCACATATTTAAAAATATGCAATTCTTTCTTCAGCAATTCGGCCTTTGCCGGGCCAACACTCTTCAGGTACTCAATTGGGGTATTTAAAAAGTTGCTCATTATCCTGAGCACGAATTTACCAAAAAAATTTAGACTTTATTGCCCATATAGAACAGCAAAAAGTAAAGGCCGCATAAAGCGGCCCTTACTAAACAAACAAACAAACAAACACTTATCCTAAATTAGCTTTTTCTGCTTTTTACTTTTGTTTCCAATTCTTGAGCCATCTCTAAATGATGTTTGATTTCAGAAAGTTTGGATGTAAAAAAGTTTTTGAAATCGGGATCTTCTTCTTTATCCGATGCTTTTTCGAACAAACTAACAGCATCTTTGTGATCAGACACTAACTTTTCTGCATAGTGCTCATCCAGTTCTGCACCTTCCTTTTTAGATTGTTCATTCAATTTATCTTTTTGGTCATCAGAAAGGTCTGTTGCTAGTGCTACATTTTTTTGATCAGCAATTTGTTTCAATTCTGCATTTGCAGCCGTATGCGCTTGAATCATTTGTTCTGCTATCGCTTTTACATCAGCATTTGCTGAATGTTCTTTTGCGTGTTTCGACAACGCAATTTCAAAAAGCCCTGCAGAATAAGCATCCACAGCGTACTGAGCGTTTTTCTCAGCTGTTCTGCCTTCTAAATTTTTATCATTCGTTTCTTGTGCCGCTTCCTTTGTGTCTTCAGGAGCTTTGTCTTTACAAGACGTAAAAACCAGTGCTGACAAGGATAAAATCCCCATAGCCGAGTATTTCAGTAATTTCATCATTTTTTAATTTTTTATGATTAATTTATAATTTCTATGCAGCGTTTAGCAAAATCATGCCACCCTAACGAATTTTGTTAAACGTCTGATTATATACCAATCACGGGCCTACCACCTTTTTAAAGCAGAACATAATTGTAGAATATTTTTCACCATCGGCTTCATATTCTACATTTAACGGAGGAATCCTTTCTAATTACTATACACTTGACCTCTCATGACAAGGCTATTGCATTTCATATAGATTTGGCACATGCAATGCTTTCTTTAAAAGATATAATCTCACTAAAACTAACTACTATGGCAAATTCAAAAAACACTAAAAAAGACCGTGATGAAAAAAAATCCAGCGACCTATCAGAACTAAATGATAGTTATTCTTACGGTGCTGAAAACGATTCTGAATCGCAATCAGCAAATCCAGAGTTTATAAGTAAATATGCTTCATCTGACAAGTCATCAGACGAGCAAGATTCAACAACAAGTGCATATGCTTCCAAAATAAACAAGACTTATGGAGAAGGCTCTGACTTTAAAAACAAAAGCAACAAAGAGGAAGATGATGATGAATCTTCTTATTCTTCACAACTAGGGAATGATCAACGGTCAAACTCAAAAGAGTCGTTTAAATCCAATCCAAATCAATACAGTGGTCGCACACACCAATTGAGTTATGATCAACAGTTCCGTTTTCAACAACCTCAATATCCGCAACAACAATATCAACAACAATATCAGCAGCCTCAGTCCCAGCAACAATCATATCAACAGCCTTACAACAGAGGTTTTGATCAAAACCAACAATTCCAAAATCAAGGATTTCAACAAGGTTTTTCAAGACACCAAGGATATCAAGGTTCGTTTAATCAACCCTATGAATACAGTCAACAACCGTTTTTTCAAAATCAATACCCGCATAGCCAGAATGCCTTCCAAAATCAGGCATTAGGCCAACAAAATTTTGGACAGTCCGGAAACCAACAACAATTTGGTCAACCTTATCAAAATCAAAGTTTTCAAAATCAGGGGTATAGTCAATTTAACGATTATGACGAACGATATAGAAATCCATCTGTAAACCGTGGTTATGAAAATCATAATTACAATGATCAAAGTAATCGGTTCCGCAGCAGCTTCAATACGCAAGGGTTTGGTGACAATGTCTACAGACATGGTGAGTATCAG
>DASRRA010000554.1:0-2372 GCA_035696085.1 Bacteroidia bacterium
CATTATTTACCATCGGAACAGCAGACCCATTGATAGATGATACTTATTTCATGGAAGCAAGATGGAGATTGGCAGGCAATAAAACCTTCCTTGCGGTCTATCCCGAAAGTTCGCATGCTTTTAATTTCTTTCCTTCACAAATGGCAAAGCTGCAAACGAAAAAATGTTTCAATAGATAATTGCGTTGTGTGAAAAATAACAACATTGTTTCAAGTTTAAAAATTCAGCATACAATAGGGGGGCATTATGACGCTGGAGGAATATATTCTCATCCGGCGCGTCGGATCGCTAACTGCAGCAGTCCCGGGCTTAACTTTACTATTGAGCTTTTGTAGTTACCTTCATCATTAGTAATTCTATTCTGCTGCGGTTCCCGGGCTGAACGTTTTTAAAATACCGCTAAATTGCCTGGTCCTACCATTTGGCAGAAATTTTTAGCAGGACTCTGATATATTGGTCGGCGGGGACACCGACCACGGAGGCTGCAAGCAACAAAACATTAATTTAGCCTTAGTATCTGCTGACGCAGTGCTATTGCCCTATCTGCACCCATTACGCCAACCTTGCTGGCAATCCAATCGAACATTGTTTAAATTTTAAAACAGAAGCGATGAAATTAACCAATAACAAAATTCTAATTACAGGCGGCGCAAGCGGTATTGGCCTGGGACTGACCGAAAGGTTTATTCAGGAAAACAATACCGTTATCATTTGTGGAAGACGGGAAGCAGCACTGCAGGAAGTTGCCGCTAAGTTTCCAACGGTGGTTACCAGAGTATGCGATTTGTCGATCGAAGCAGACCGCATTGAACTCTACAATTGGATTGCAGAAAATCATAGTGATTTAAATGTATTAGTAAATAATGCAGGTATTCAAAATTGGATGGGCATTTCCGACAGTAACTTTTATCAAAAGACAAGTGATGAAATTACAACCAATGTTTTAGCGCCTATTCATTTGACAACACTGTTCATGAATTTAAAATCATTAGAAGCTATAATTAATGTGACATCAGGTTTAGCATTTATTCCACTTGCAAAAGTTCCTGTTTATTGTGCCACAAAAGCATTCATGCGTTCGTTCACTCTTTCATTGAGGCATATGTTGAAATCAACGGATATTGAAGTAATTGAAATGATACCACCGGCATTAAACACAGACCTTGGAGGAAAAGGTATACACGACGGACACCCGGCCGTTAGTGATTTTGTAGAATCTGTATTTCAACAGATGAAAGAAGGAAAAACTGAATTGACATTTGGATTTAGTGAAGCAAGGGCAAAAGCAAATAATGAAACCATCACTGAATATTTTAATAAAATGAATCCCTGATCGATTGAGTCGGCAATTACAATTAACGGCCAACTGCAAAAAAAGGGAAGTTCAACAATACCTCATTATTGAAAATATTAAACTCTTTAAATTTATAAACAATGACAAAAAGCAACGATCAGAATTTTTTCGGAGGTGGACGCTCACTTTCAGATGAATTGCGTGATTCTCATAAAGTACTTGCCGATTTATGGCAGGGGATAAGTGCTTTTGAAAACATCAATAACTGTGTTACTGTTTATGGCTCTGCGCGATTTAAAGAAGGGCATCCTTATTATGAACTTGCGCGTAGTATAGGTAAAGCGCTTGCGGAAAATGGGTTCACTGTAATGACAGGTGGCGGCCCTGGCGTAATGGAAGCTGCCAATCGCGGAGCAAAAGAAGGTGGTGGTATATCTCTTGGCTGTAATATCGCTCTTCCTTTTGAGCAAAAGCTTAATCCATATGTTGACCAAAAAGTGGAGTTTGAATTCTTTTTTACACGTAAGGTCATCTTGCGAAAAAATTCTGTTGCTTATGTTTTAATGCCCGGTGGTTTTGGCACTATGGATGAAATTTTTGAAGTGCTTACTTTAATTCAAACCGGCAAATTACCTCCGCGACCAATTGTTTGTATGGGAACCGATTACTGGAAACACCTGGGAACGTTTTTAAGAGAGACCATGTTGAACGCAGAAACCATTTCTCCTGAAGACCTTGAACTTGCCTTTGTAACAGATGACATACAGGCGGCAATTGATTATATAAAACGGGAAACGCTCAACCTTTCCGCCCGGAACGAAATTGCGGATGTATATTAAATGCTAAGAAATGAAACTATTCTGCTGAACTCAAGGAAACTCACAGCAAAAAGCAGTGAATAGATACGACTTTGCTATTGACTATTATGATACACATCATACTCACTGTATTTGTTATTTAGATAGATGAAGCCTACCCTCTACGTTTTCATGATTTGAATAAAAAAATATAGTATTGTAAAACGCTAAAATTGAAATTCTATGTCTTCAATTGTTACTATTACATTTAATCCTTGTGT
>DASRRA010000555.1:0-2665 GCA_035696085.1 Bacteroidia bacterium
CATATAAAACACACAACTGGCCAGTAATAAATGAACCCATCGGTATCGAAATGGCAAAAAATAATAGATGGGAGTTACGATCAAGAAAAAAATTAGAAAAGGAATGGAATTAAAAAGCATTATTTAAATATTTTCAGTAAAAAACTATTTTGTTAAACCGATATGCATCAATGCATCACCTTCATTCACCACAGGTTGGTTATTGATACCGATAATATATCCGCTTTGCGGACTAATGACTTTTTCTTCCATTTCACCATAAGGGTCACAAATACTTCCAATCTGTTCTCCTTTTTCTATGGCTGAGCCATTGGTTTTGGTTGAATGAAACAATCCGGATGCTTTTGCGCGCACCCAGGTAGCGCCATCTAATTCTATGGTTTTATTTTTAGTAACCTTTATGTTGATCATTTTGCATGACTGCATCAGACGTAAACAGCCGTTAATGCCTTCCTCAATAGAAGTGTAATCAAACCGCGAGGATTCGCCTCCTTCAAATACCAAAATGGTTTTCCCTTTTTTTGCAGCTTCTTTTCGCAACGTATGGTCACGGAAAGCGGAGTTTAGAATAAAGGGAGGTGAAAATTGCTTTGCGATATCTAAATTTTGTTCCTGAGAAAATACACAACGCAATTGAGGCATGTTGTTAATCTTTGCACCCCCGGTATGAAAATCAATTCCAAGATCAATTTGAGACACAATTTCTTTCATCACATCATAAGCAATGCGACTTCCTAATGAGCCGGTTTTGCTTCCCGGAAAGCACCTGTTTAAATCCCTTCCATCGGGCAGGTCACGTGAACCATACAAAAAGGAAATAATATTAATAACCGGAATAGCCACCACACTTCCACAAAGTGGTTTTCGAACATCCTTTCTTGAAATCAGCCGTCTCACAATTTCAATCCCATTGATTTCATCCCCATGCATTCCTGCTAACAAGAGTAAAGTAGGACCTGGATGAATAGAGCGAAAAACGTGGATAGGAATTTCTATCACTGTTTTTGTAGGGAGTTGATATAAATTTAAATTGAGTTGAGCCGATTCGCCCGGCTTAATTGTAGTGCCATTAATATGGATGAACTCTTTTTTATGATACATGATTCAATTGCTTAAGAACTTTGCGTATTAAATTCATTTCGTTCAATGTATTCAATAATTTTTCCAGCAATATCTACTCCAGTCGCATTTTCTATTCCTTCCAGGCCAGGAGATGAATTGACTTCCATCACCAATGGACCTCGAGAAGATTGTAACATATCTACACCCGCAACAGCCAAACCTAACTTTTTTGCTGATTTAATAGCCGTCTCGCGTTCTTCTTTGGTAAGCTCTAATAACGTCGCCTTTCCTCCCCTGTGCAAATTACTTCTGAATTCTCCAGGCAATCCTTGTCGCTTCATAGCTCCCACTACTTTACCATCTACTACAAAAGCACGAATGTCTGCACCTTGTGCCTCTTTAATAAATTCCTGTACAAGAATATTTGCCTTCACCGCTAAAAATGACTCAATTACCGACTTTGCAGAACGTTGTGTTTCGGCGAGGATAACGCCTATACCTTGTGTTCCTTCCAATAGTTTTATCACAACCGGTACACCACCTACCTGTTCAATTACATTGTCAATATTTTTGGGAATGGAAGCAAAAGCTGTCTTTGGCATACCAATACCAGCTTTGGCTAATAATTGCAAGCTGCGTAGTTTATCACGTGATCTTACCAATGCCTGAGATTCCACACTGGAGAATACTTTCATTTGTTCAAACTGTCTTACCACAGCAGCACCGTAAAATGTAACGGATGTTCCAATGCGTGGAATGATAGCATCCACGCCGGTTATTTCTTTTCCACCATAAAAAATTTGTGGGTTTCCTTTTTCAATAACCAATACACATTTTAAGTGATCAAGCACCATCACCTCATGACCGCGTTGTTCAGCGGCTTCAACAAGTCGGCGTGTAGAATATAATTTTGGACCTCTGGAGAGGATGGCGATTTTCATAAATGGAGGACGATTGAGTGATTATGCTTTTTTTGAAGATGATAAAGTGTTTACAAGTGTTACATCAATGATAAACCGTTTTTTCAGAATCTTTCTTCCTATTAAAACGGGGTAACGCATATCACTTCTGTCTGTTAACGAAAATACAGAATTTATTTGTCGCTTCCCTATCTTAACCAGTGTTTTTATTGTATAACGTTTTTCAATAAACCCAAAGGAATTTTTTATTTTCTTTTGTCCATATTCTGTAAACCGATGCTCACGGGGATCATAGGCTGGATGCGATGGATGCAGCAAACGGAAAATCAATACACCATTCTCTTCACGAACCTCATGGCAATACAAGGCGGATGTATAGGCACCTGTATCCATTTTGGCTGTAATATTAGTTAGGCCCAGCTCCGGAAAGGAAATGTGTTCCCTACGCCCAATAATCAATTTTTCCCTTTGATTTTCCATGGTTTAATTCAATGCAAGATAAAATTTTTAATTAAAACTTTAATGGTAATTTTACCCCCGTCTTATGAATAAAAAGTATAATTATATTATTATCGGTCAAGGTGTTGCAGGAACTGTCCTGGCACAAACGCTTTTAAAAGATGGTAAATCGGTGTTGTTAATAGATGCTGGACTGGAAAACGCGACCTCAATGATTGCAGCCG
>DASRRA010000556.1:0-4334 GCA_035696085.1 Bacteroidia bacterium
GGAGAAGCCTCTGGTGATTTACATGCTTCCAATTTAATTCACCAATTAAAAGCACTTGATACAAGTGCCGATTTCCGTTGTTGGGGTGGTGATCTAATGGAAAAACAAGGGGCACATCTCGTAAAGCATTACCGTGATTTAGCATTCATGGGCTTCACGGAAGTGCTGATGAATCTGAGAACCATTCTTCAAAATATTGAGTTTTGTAAAAAAGATGTATTGCAATACCAGCCAGATGTGTTGATTTTGGTGGATTATCCTGGTTTTAACCTGCGTATTGCAGAGTTCGCAAAATCAAAAAATATTCGTGTTTTTTATTATATCTCTCCACAGGTATGGGCCTGGAAGCAATCGCGTGTACATAAAATAAAACAGGTGGTCGACAAGATGTTTGTGATCCTACCATTCGAAAAAGAGTTTTATAAAAAATTTGATTACGAAGTTGATTTTGTCGGACATCCTTTGTTGGATGCTGTTGCAGGTTATAATACCAAACCTATAGAGGCACTGTCAAACAACACGAAACCAATTATTGCATTGTTACCGGGAAGCAGAAAACAGGAAATTGATACCATGCTTCCGTTGATGCTGACCATGCAAAAATATTATCCCAATCATCAATTCGTAATTGCAGGTGCACCTTCACAAAATGAAAAATTGTATCAGCAATACATAAATTATTTTGCAAAACAATACCCGGGTAACAATTCCGTCAGAATTGTGTTCAATCAAACCTACCAGTTGTTAAAACAAGCAACAGCTGCCTTGGTTACTTCCGGCACAGCAACGCTGGAAACGGCATTATTCGGAGTTCCTGAGGTGGTTTGCTATAAAGGCGGAGCTATTTCCTTTGCCATCGCAAAAAAACTCGTCAAGGTGAAATACATTTCTCTGGTGAATTTAATAATGGATAAAGAGATTGTGAAAGAATTGATTCAGAATGACTTGAATGAAGTTAATTTAAAAACAGAATTAGATAAACTCTTGGGAGAAAATTCTCGTAAAGCAATGATGTCGGATTATGAAGAGTTAAGAAAACGTTTAGGAGGAGCAGGTGCTTCTAAAAAGACAGCAGAATTGATGATTTCTTATTTAACAACGAAATGACAATTGATTCATCTTCTTCAGAGATAGATTGCGGCATATTATAATGACAAGAATTAGAACGGTTTTCATTTTTGCTTTTATTTTACTTATTCAACACGCATTTGCGAGTGCCGTTTCTGTGCGTATTTTAACGGCAAAGGTGGTTAGCTCATTTATTTTTTCTCCCTTGCGCGGTGATTACACCCTTTATGGCGACGGTGCTTTACTAAGCAATTGCGATGCTTCCGGTATTTATGAAATGAGCATTGAGCATGATTCCATTCTTCTTAAAACATTTGAGCGAACCATCGGACGATTCGCTACAATAAAGCTGATTGCACGTGATCCAGACGGATCCTTCAAAATAAAATCAGTGATCCCGGAAACAAAAATCAGAACCTATGATGATCATGTTTCAGTAAGCTTAACACCTGATAAAAGACAATTTCTGTTGATTAACAGGGTAGACCTGGAGAAATATATTGCCGGTGTAGTAGAGTCGGAAGCAGGTACAAAATCAGAAATTGAATATTATAAGCTGCAAAGTATTTTATGTAGAACCTATTTACTGGCGCATTTAACACGACATGTCATGGAAGGGTTTGAAGTATGCGATGATGTGCATTGCCAGGCCTATCTAAGTAAAGCATCACGGCCAGAAATTAGTGAATCTGTGTTCAATACGATGGGTGAGATTATTGTAGACAGTGACCTGAATTTAATTACAGCAGCCTTTCATTCCAATTGCGGTGGAGAAACTTGTAATTCGCAGGATGTGTGGGCGGTTTCAACCAGCTATTTAAAATCAGTTCATGATACTTTTTGTTTGAATATGCCCCATGCACACTGGAAACGAAGCATTTCACTGGAAGATTGGAAAGCGTATTTGCAATTGAAACACAATTATCCGGTAGATGATAGCATGAAATTTAGTAGTGCCAATTCATTCAATCAGGGCAATGCGCGCTCCATTTATTTTATGGACAAAAATCTGAAAATACCTTTAAAAACCATTCGTGCCGATTTTCAATTAAAGTCAACGTTCTTTTCGATAGAACAACAAGGGGATATGGTTATTTTTAATGGCCGCGGATATGGCCATGGAGTAGGGCTTTGCCAGGAAGGAGCGATGCAAATGGCCAAATTGCATTATAATTATAAAGATATTCTTAATTTTTATTTTAAGGATGTTTATCTGATCAACCTGAATGCGTTGAGTTATTTCAAGCAGGAGTAGTAACGACAAAAGTTTTTAAAACTTTTGACTGGTAAATTCTAGGAACTACCGAACTTCATAGCCCCGATTGGAATGGAAAGCCCGCCTAAGGTTGCGTTTCTAAGGGTGATATCAGGTATGTATTTGTTATATCGTTAACAACGTGTGATAAGGCGGCTTGAAATGAAAAGCGGGAATGAACTAAACGAAGAGTGATGAAGATTCGCTTCTAAATAACAAAACCCAACAGGTTTTACCGTGTCCGCCGTAGCTTTAGCGAAGGAGGAAAAACCTGTCGGGTTGATTGATAAGTGTTATTATAAAACGTCAAAGGTCTCAAAAACTTTTGGCGTTTGCTATCTCACTAATGTTACTGTTCCAATATAATCGTGACGTTTACCAAATATATCGGTCAATTTAACTTTCCATACATATACATCCTGTTGTGCAACAGCTTCACCATTGTTGGCTCTTCCATCCCAACCGGCATCAATATCAGGGGAGTTGAAAACCATATTTCCCCAGCGATCGAAAATCCAAAGGTGGTAGGATACAATTCCAACACCTTTACCATAGAATGTGTCGTTTGTACCATCTACACGGTTTGGTGTGAATGCATTTGGAATATAAAAAGCAAATTCAGGTAATACTTCTACGGGATGCATGGTGCTGTCTACACAACCATTATTGTTCACCACAAATAATTTTACGTTGTAAACCGCTGAAACACCAACCTCATACTGATGTCTAGGATCTCTGTTTTTAGGTGAAACAATTTTACCATCTCCCAGATCCCATTTCCAGCTAATTACATCGGATGATGATCTGTCATGGAATTGGATAGTAGGATCGTATTTGGATACTTCCCATGGGTTGGCAATAAAATCTGCTTTCGGTACTTTGTATGTTTCAATGTACTGATCTTTTTTCAAGGTGGCTGAACAGCCTTTATCGGAAGTGGCAGTTAAGCTAACATCATAAAATCCGGATAAAGGAAAGCAGATACTTGGATGCTGTTTGGTAGAGGTATCTTTTCCAAAGTTCCAGAACCATTTTGTTACGTCAGATCCTGCTACAAAAGAAGAATCTGTAAAGTTTACACAATGCGGTGGACAAGCTTTTGGAGTGTCAACGGTAAATACCACTTTTGGCTCAGGATAAATATAAATTGTTGTTTTGCTTTCTTTCGTTGGGCATTTTCCAAAAGGATCCGTTACAAGTGTAAGTGTTACGCTGCCCGCAGCAATTTCCGATGCCGAAGGTTTGTAAGTTGCATCCAGTGTTTTGTTATCTTTTGTAAAAACCCCTTGTCCATCTTTCCATGTTGCTGTTTTCGCAGAGCCGCCAATAGAACCAACAAGTTTCGCTTCTTTGTCAAAACAAATAAATTGATCAGCACCGGCACTTACAGTCGGCATTTTATCAATGTTGATGATCATTTCATCAATTCCTCCAGGGCAGGTAGCATTGCTGCCGTTAGTTACTTCAAACCTTAATACTGCTTTACCATTTTTTTCTTCGGTAACACTTGGTTTGTATTGAGCCGTTGGAGAATTAGCGCTAGGTGTAAAGGTACCTGTTCCGTTCGTCCATCTGCCTTGTGTTGCAGCGCCTCCAAATACGCCATTTAGCGTTACGGATTCACCTTCACAAATGGTTTGATCCGGGCCAGCATCCGAAGTTACAGCCGGAATGACATTGATCACCATGCTTTTGCTTTCCTTTCCACAAGGTCCTTCCGGATCTTCGGATTCAAGTGTCAATGTAATTTTTGTGGAGTCTTGTTCTTCTACTGTTGGCGTATAGGTTGCATTCAGAGCATTTCTGTTCGGCACAAATTTTCCCATACCACCTATCCATTTTCCGGTTGTAGCACCGCCCAGTATTTGACCAGTTAATTTAGCGCTCTCTCCTCTGCAAATGGTTAAATCATTTACAATAACAATAGGTTTAAGTTTGACAGTAACCGTTGCCGACGCATCAGGGTTGCCTGGACAGGTTGCTGTTGTTGATGTTCCGGTAACAGTATAAG
>DASRRA010000557.1:0-3065 GCA_035696085.1 Bacteroidia bacterium
GATATACTTTCAAATTTAAACCAAAACATGGTGCTACCTCCACTGATACCGTTATTGAAATAGTATTTATATTGTTCCTCTACAATGGTACGCTCCGGTTCAGCTGCATTAAAATCCAGCAATCCGACTTCTTTTCCATTTTCAATAAAATTCATATAATTACCAGCAGGTGGCGTAAGTGGATAATCAAATTTAGTGATGCGCCCGGGAGCTAACTCGGTTTTATACAATTCTTTTTCCGGGGCTTTTATTTCTTCCGGAACACTCCCTACCCATTTGAATTTTTTTTGTTTGATTACTAATTTAACATGTTTATCACTTTTATTATAGAGATACAAATAATGTTTGAGCTGTCCTTTATTATTTTCCCAAACACTTATTGCATAGATGTTGGTAGAGTTCAAACCAAGTCCGATCGTGCTTGCATGTGCTTTTACGATCAGAACCAGGGCTAAAAGGCTAAGGTATTTTTTCATAGTTGTAGAAGTTTTAACTGTTGAATAGTTCCGAATATTTACCGGAGCATGTTGTGAATTTATAATTTTTTTTTGAGAAAGCAGTGTCCGATATTCATTATTTTAGCAACGCTACATCACTTTAACTTTTTCCAATATGTTTTTTAAAAATTATCTGTTTCTGATTAGTAGTGTATTTGCATATCATTTTTCTTACGCTCAATATTTCACAAAAGTCGAAAACAGTCCGCTCTCCTCTACTCCCGGAGATTCCAGAAGTGTAAACTGGGTAGATGTGAACAATGATGGTTTTATTGATTGCTTCATCAGTAACGGACCACGTGGTGGTCAAAACAACAGTTTATTCATCAATAACGGGAATGGAAATTTTACGCCGCTGGAAAATGATTCCATTGTGCTGGATCACAATCCTTCGGATGGAGCTACCTTTGCTGATGTTGATAATGACGGCGACCTGGATGGATTTGTTGTAAACTGGTACAATGTCAATAACCTGTTTTATGTAAATGATGGTAAAGGCCGGTTTCAAAAAATCAATGATGGTGATTTTGTAAATGACAGCGGATATTCAGAAACGGCTGCATTTGCTGATTATGATAATGATGGATTTGTAGATTTATATGTAACCAACAGCGAAGGCAGAAAAAACAACTTCTTGTATCAAAACAGAAAAAATGCGACTTTTTATAAATTATCGGAGGCTATTCCGACTTTGGATACGAACTACTCCAGGTGTGCCAACTGGTGTGACATCGATAATGATGGTGATGTGGATCTTTTTGTGACCAATGAAAACAAACAAAATGAAAACTTGTACCGCAATGATGGAAACGGAAATTTCACAAAATTGACAACCGGTGCTTTATTAAATGATGCAGGCAATACCACCAGTGCCAGCTGGGCCGATATCGATAACGATGGTGACCTGGATGTTTTTTTGACCAATGATGGTGGCTACAACTCTTTATTTAAAAATGAAGGGGCATTTACTTTTACAAAAATTCTGAAAGATACAGTTGCAACCACTCCCGCCCACTCCTTTAGCAGTGCCTGGGGTGATATTGATAATGACGGAGATGTAGACTTAGTAGTGACCAATTCATTTAGTGGTAAAACACGACTTGTAAATTATTTATATGTAAATGACGGCAAGGGGAATTTTACCAGAAACAGCGAAGATGTTGTTGCAACCGATTCATCCTGGTCATACGGTTGTGCCTTTGGCGATTATGATAATGATGGTTTCCAGGATTTAGCAATAGCCACTTGTCGCGTCGGTAAAACTGACGATGTTGATTTATTGTACCACAACAATGGAAATGAAAACAATTGGATTTCCATTAAATTACGAGGCACCAAGAGTAACCGCGCCGCTATTGGTGCAAAGGTATATGTTAAAGCTACCATAAAAGGAAAAAGTGCCTGGCAAATGCGGGAGATATCTGCACAAAATGGATATTGCAGTCAGAATGATTTACGTGTGCATGTTGGTTTGGAGCAGGCAAAGGTGATTGAAGTAATAAAGGTGGTTTGGCCATCTGGTATTGTTCAAACATGGATAAATCAGTCGGTAAATGAATTGATGGAACTGGTTGAGGCAGAAAATAAGTAGTAAACAATAAATAATAAATAAAATTGAAGATTATGAAACAGTCATTTATATTTTTATGCGCGCTCGCTTTTGTAAACATATCCTTTAAAGAACAACCGCAAACAAAAGAGCTTTTTAAAGATGAAAACAAACTGGCAAGTTGCTATCAGCAAATTCCGTTAACTTATAAAAATAAAGACGAAAAAGCCGTTGCCACTAAGGCAAATGAGCTACGCGGACAGGAACTGGTACTGCTTCATTATGATAAAAAAAGCAAAGAAGTAACCTACAAAAGATATTATTTAATTTCTGAACTTGCAAAAACAAGCAACGACGTATTTAATTTTCTAATTGAAAAAGACAATTATTTGGCCAATAAGAGAGTAGCCGTTTTCTTAAAATACACAGAAAAGTACGACCGCTTTTATGTAAGCAGTTGTTTCGATAAAGTTTTACTGGAAAATCCTGAATTGGCCTCTTTACTAAAAGAACAAAAATCCCCAACGAATTAGGAAAGCAAGAATTACTTTTTTAACTTTTCGAGTTTTGCCAAATTAACAAATTACATTTACCGATGACGACCATTGATACCTATTACACCATCCTGGATATCAAAAAGGGCGCTTCCTTAGAAGAGATAAAAAAGGCCTACAGAGCAAAAGCAAAACTATTGCACCCGGATAAAAACAAAAGTCTGGATGCACATGCACAATTTATTTTGCTAAATGAAGCGTATGAATATTTCTTGAATGTAAAAGGAGGATTTGTTTATGATCAAAAGAAAAGAGCATATGCCAAACAAACCTATAAGAGGAAAAGAAGAACATACGAAGATTGGACAAAAGAGGAAGTAGAAAAAACGAGAGCACGCGCCAGGCAGTTTGCAAAAATGAAATATGAAGAGTATGCAAACTACGTTTACTTTAATTCTATAGAATCTTTAGATATAATTGCAACTCATCTTGGTTTCTTATTGGCCATTGCTTCTTTAACCGTTT
>DASRRA010000558.1:0-14702 GCA_035696085.1 Bacteroidia bacterium
CACAAGACAGATAAACCACTCCCGGTGCTGATTTAACTGCGGTTATTGCTGCCCGTGTACTGGTGGATGATGGAGCAGTGCTAACTTTTGTAAAAGAAGCAGATGCCCCTAGTGCATTGTCACTTCTATAAACATTGCCCGTTGATGATACTGCATATACAATATTTGCATCATCAGGAGAAATGCACAAGGCTCTTACAGCTTCATTAAATGCGCTGATTTTGGTCCAGGTTGGTGGATTGGTTGTTAAATTATCCGTGCGCCAAATATCTGCTCCGGCAAGAAAGGCGGAGTTCTTTTTAAGCGTTGTAAATTTTAATATTGTTTTTTTATCCGGTGTAAATGGAAAAGACAAGGAGCTGGATCCTCCTGTAAGTCCTGTTCTTCTTTCCTGTTTACTTGGGTAATAAATATTGTTGGCACTTTGATAATCAAATACCATAGTTTCTGACCAGTCTCCTCCCCTGTTGGTATACCAAGTACCTGCATCGTAGTATATCTCTCCGTTATCCTGTGTTCCTGCTCCTACACGCTCTTTCATTAATGGACTTTGCGCAGCATGATAATTTTCAGTACAATCCAAACCTTCACTCATTGGTGTCCATTTGCTTCCAACACCGTTATCGGTATTTTTCCAGGATCCCCCATCATTTGCACAAAAGAAATTTTTGGAATCATAGGGTGAATAAATCAACTGATGGATATCTGTATGCAGTACCGATGCCCAGCTGGTCATTCGTTTCCAAGTAACACCACCATCTTTTGAATTGAATACACAATGGCCGGCAATCCAAACATTGTTGGCATTCAATGGATCCACTGTAAGTGTATAATTGTAATTACCTTGTCCATCTTCTGTTTCGGTGTATCCATTTAAATTATACGTATTGGCACTTTTCACAGTCGTAAAGGAAACGCCAGAGTTTACTGATTTGTATACCGGTGTAGATAAGCCTCCCGCAAAATCACCAACAAAACTTACATACACACAATTGCTATCTGCTTTTGAAACACCGATACGCCCGCCTTTGGTATTGGTCGCTGGCATTGTAACCGTATTCCAGGTATCCCCTCCATCTTTTGAATACATAAAAGCGGATGAGGTAACTGCATACATGGTTTTGTTACTGCCAGGTTTAAAAGCCATGTCTTTAAAATCGCCACCCGATTTTTTAACCATCCATGTTGCACCCGCATCTGTTGATTTCCAGATACCATCATTTGTTGCAGCAATCAGGGTGTTGTTATTTTTAGGATCCATTAATATGGAAACAGCTAATCGCGTACTGATTCCTGAATTAGATTGTTTCCAGCTTTTCCCGCCATCTGTGCTTTTCCAGATACCATATCCATTCGAATAATAATTAGCATCACCACTTCCTAAGTAGAGTACTTGATCATTTTTATAATCCACGCAAATGGAAGCGCAAGACATGTCAGGCAAATTATCCGTACCTAAGACGGACCAGTTTTGAGCCCCATCTATGCTTATAAATAAACCACCGGAAGCACTGGCTGCATAGATGATGGATGCATTACTGGGATGAAACACCATTTGTGAAACACGTCCGATACCATTTATCTGACCGGATTTATTTGTGGGGAATTTGACAGGGCCTGTTAGTTTCCACTTCGCTGTTTGTGCAGAAGTAAATAGAGTGGTGAATAAAAACAAGAAGACTAAAGTGTAAGTATATTTTTTCATGTGAGACACATTTTATGAATACTAATTTGCTGAAGTGTTATTTGCTTTTTTCAAGCTCATCGTAATGCGCTTTCCATAGCTGAAGGCGTTCGGATGGGGTCATGATGCTACCATCTTCCTTAACATAGGGCTCCATTTTGATCAACCACCGGCGGTAACGTTTATAGTCGAATGCATACGTTTCACGAAGCTCTTGTTCCTTTAACTCACGTGAATTGAATATGCGATTGATCATATTGTTTCTCAAACGGCCTTTTTCTCCTATCACTTCTTCCTCGTCTTCCGGCAGTGATTTGCCTGCCCAGAATAATTCAAACGCTTTTTGAACTTCAAAATAATTAGCCGTGGTATCATCGATCATGTCTTTCCATACGGGAGTAGTTCTATATACTTTATACCGGGTTGTGTCGTTTGGTGGTTGCTGTGCTTTACTGTTTAGGGTGCAAATAATAAGTAAAACACAAAAGAAAATGGTGGTTGAAATCTTCATATTTTTTGTTTAGAATACGTTTTTCCAAGTTAAATGAATATGCTATTTTAAAAATAAAGAAAAAATATGCGTATCTTGAATCAAAGCCTCGGTTATTTAAAATAATAAGTTAGCATTTTTTTTCTAAATAAGCATTTTTTTTTCGCCCCAGGCTTAAGTAAGCACGACGAATATATTTAGTATATTTACTATAAATTGTAATCTCCAAACTATGGATTTAAGCAAACTAAAGAACAGGGCTGCCTACCCGTTCGAAACGATAGCTGCAGCCATTTCTTTTTCTCCCCAGTGCAAATATGTGCTTGCAGGAGCAAAACAACTTGCCGACAAACTGGGTGCTTCATTGATTTTAATACATATTGGTGAAAAAACGAGTGAAAATGAAAATACACTCGACTCCATTATGGCGGAGGTTAGCCTTACAACCAAAACAACTCGCGTCATCTGGATGGAAGGAGACACCGTTGACACCATCCTTCAGTTGTGCAAACTAAATATTGTCGACCTACTTGTGTTGGGTGCCATGCAAAAAGAAAACATCTTCAAATTTTATGTAGGCTCCATTGCACGTAATATCAGCAGAAAAGCTAAATGTTCTGTTTTATTGCTAACCAAACCGACAGATCAATCTATGGATTTTAAAAAGATTGTTGTAAACGGCGTGGAAAATCCCAAAACGGTTCACACGGTGAATGCTACTTTATACCTTGCTAAACATTTGGATGTAAACGAAGTGACCATTGTGAATGAAGTTCATGTACCAGGCCTGGCGATGGCCATGGCAGAAGATAGTACGGCACCACAAGCACAAGCAATCAAAAAAAATCTGACAGAAGAAAGTGAAGAAACGCTTCACTCCGTCATCAACAAATGTGATAGCAGCGATGTCAAAATAACAGATAAAATTATCAAAGGAAAGCCAGGTTATGCGATCAGTAAATATGCAAAAACTAAAAAAGCGGATCTGCTCGTGGTCAATTCACCAGACACCAACCTGAATTTATTCGATCGTATTTTTACGCATGATATGGAATTCATATTAGCTGAACTTCCTTGCAATGTTTTAATCATTCACTCTCGCATTAACCCTGCCCATGGTAAAGCTGGCTCATAGTGAACTAGTTGTTTTTTTGCTTTCGATCAGTACCATGCTGATCGTGTCCCGTATTTTTGCGGAACTGGGCAAACAATGGAAATTACCAGTAGTAATGGGTGAATTAATTGTTGGAATTATTTTAGGGCCTACTATTTTAGGACAAATCTCTCCTCAGCTTTTTAATTACCTGTTTCCTTTTCATGGAAATATTCCAATCGCATTGGACTGCATTTTTAGTTTATCCGTGATCATGCTTTTGTTTGTAGCTGGTATGGAAGTGCAGTTACCGGTTGTACTAAAACAAGGGAAAGTGGCCATTTACACGAGTACTTTTAGTATGATCATTCCATTTGTTACCGGTTTTGCTGTAGCCTGGTATTTCCCTGATATTTTTCATATTCAGAATGATCCGGATGAGCGTTTTTTATTCGCTTTATTTTTGGGGACCGCTTTATCCATCTCTGCATTGCCTGTTATTGCGCGTATTCTAATGGACATGAATTTATTTCAAACCAATATTGGAATGGTCATTATTGCATCCGCCATGTTCAATGACTTGATTGGCTGGTTAATTTTTTCATTGGTACTCAGCTTAACCAATAAGACAAACCATCAATACATCAACCTCGGATCAACTATTGCCTATATCATTTGTTTTGGTTTGTTCATGCTCACCATCGGAAAAAAAATTATTGATAAAAGTCTACCATGGATACAAACCAAATTATCATGGCCAGGTGGGGTGCTTTCTATTTCATTGGGTATTTGTTTGCTTTCAGCGGCATTTACGGAAAGCATTCACATACATGCCATCCTGGGTGCTTTCATTGCTGGTATTGCTGTGGGCGACAGTGTTCACCTGCGTGAACAAGCAAGGGAAATCATCCATCAGTTTGTCACCAACTTTTTTGCACCTCTGTTTTTTGTTTCCATTGGGCTAAAAGTAAACTTTATCGAAAATTTTGATTTTCCTATTGTTGCCATTGTGCTGGTACTCGCCTTTATTGGTAAATTAGTGGGCGCAACCACTGGTGCACGTTTGGGAGGTATGTCCCGTAACCATGCATTTGCTGTAGGATTTGGAATGAATGCACGGGGTGCAATGGAAATTATTTTGGGAACGCTGGCCCTGAATGCAGGTTTGATTTCTAAACCTGTTTTTGTTGCGTTAATAATTATGGCCCTCATAACCAGCTTATCGAGTGGACCGCTAATGCGTAAATTTATTGATTGATGTTAGGATTAAAATTACCGACAGACCCACATTGGGTAAACATTGCAGAAGGAAATATTGATGAGATTTTAACAGATCATGCCTGGTGCGAGCAAAAAGCCGCATCCAATGCGCTTTCATTGATTGTGAACAATCCGGAGTATACCGAAATGGTGACCGCACTGATTGAACTGGCAAAAGAAGAATTGGCACATTTTGAACAAGTGCATAACCTGATCAAAAGCAAAGGCCTCACATTAGGACGTGAACGAAAAGATAACTATGTAAATGAATTGTATAAATTCATGAAAAAGGATGGAAGTCGCAGGCAATCGTTAGTGGATCGTTTACTGTTTTCTGCAGTGATTGAAGCAAGAAGTTGTGAGCGTTTTAAAGTACTGTCGGAAAATATCAAGGATCCGGAGCTGGCGAAATTTTATCGGGAACTGATGATTAGTGAGGCAGGGCATTATACAACTTTTATTGGTTTTGCCCGTCAGTATGCAGATCACAACGTGGATGTGGATAAACGCTGGAAAGAGTGGCTGGAGCATGAGGCGATGGTTATTCAGAATTATGGGAAGCAGGAAGCCATACATGGATAATCAGGCGCGGAGAAAGAAATGAGATCTTATTAGAACAAAAAACACTTGTAGATAATTAGTTAATAACCGACTATAATGGAAAACAAAGAAATTAATGGAGCTCTTATCCATAAAATCAAACACGTCGAAAAATTTCACGACGTATTTAAAATCGGGAACCGCTATGAACCGACTGCAGAAGTAAGTGAAAGTGAATACATGCTGCGGTATAATCTGATCAAAGAAGAAAATGAAGAATACCTGGAAGCCTGCAAAAATAAAGATATCGTAGAAATAGCAGATGCGTTGGGTGATCAGTTGTATATTTTATTCGGAACGATTCTACGTCATGGTTTGCAACATAAAATTGAAGAGGTATTTGACGAAATTCAACGCAGCAACATGAGTAAACTGGATGAAAAAGGCGAACCTATTTTCAGAGAAGACGGAAAGATCATGAAGAGCAATTTGTATTTTAAACCAAATATTAAGGAGATTCTTGAAAAGTAAATATGATTAAAAGCAAACCTCACAGGTTTCAAAACTTATCAGGTAATTGAATAAAAAAACGCCAAAGAAAACCTTTGGCGTTTTTTTCGATCTTAAATCTATATCTCCAATCTATTCTTTATATAATAAATAATGCTTCACCACAGTAGTCGGTCCATCTTTCGCAGGCGCTACTTCTACTTTCTCATCAATTGGTTTATATCCTTTTTGTGTAATTTTTACATGATAGGTTTTTCCGGCAATTAAGGTGATGAAATATTCACCGGTACCATCTGTAGAAGTAGCCGTTCCAACTTCCACACCTGTTTCATCATATACTTTTAATTCAGCTACAACTCCTTTGTTTGCAATCGCATCAAAAACATCACCTTTCAAAATACCCATCACTGCATTGGCTGTTGGTTCAGCCATTTTGGGTTTTGCCTTCATGTCTTTTTCAAGTACAGGGTAATTGCTTAGGTTGACCATATATACATCACGCTCACCCAATCCACCTTTTCTATCGCTGGTGAAATAACCAGTTTTCCCATCCGCTGACACGGAAATACACATATCATTATTCACTGTATTGATGGGATAACCAAGGTTAACCGGTGTTGTCCATTTACCATTTTCAAATGTTGTTTTGAAAATATCGTAATTACCCATGGAGTTATGTCCTTTGGAACTGAAGAATAATGTTTTACCATCCGGTGATAAAAACAAACCTCCGTCATCCTCCGCTGTGTTAATGGTTGGTCCCATGTTTACAGGTGTATCCCACTCTGTACGGGTTTTACGTTGTGCTACATAAATATCAGCATGCCCCATTCCACCCGGACGCTCACTTACAAGGTACAATGTTTTACCATCCGGTGAAACACAAGCGCCGCCTTCCCAATAAGTTGTGTTAATTGGCTTACCAACTGATTTTGCTCCTCCCCATTTTCCGGATGAACTCAATTTGGAAACATACATATCTCCCCCTCTGGATTCTCCATTTGCATCATTTCTATAAATGAATAGTTGCTTTCCATCCGGTGAAATACTGGTACAGGCATCATGTCCTTCTGTATTGATGGAGCCCGGTAGTAATTCGGCATCCGCCCACATTTTTTTTATGGTATCCCATCTTGACATATAAATATCATCAAAATATTTATTGTCACCTTCTGTATCTAATTGACTTGATTTACCTGGTCTTCTGGAAGTAAAAATAATTGATTTGCCATCTACAGTAAGGAAAGGTGACTTATCATCGAATTCCGAATTGATCACATCACCCATGTTTTCAACCTTTACATCAACCGGATGTGCCATGAAATCTTTTGCGGTTGCAATCTCGGCAATCAGCTTATCAATTTGTGTTTCTTCTGCCTTCTTCGTTGTTCCAACAAGGGCTTTAAAAAAATTGTACTCGGTGAGTGCTTCATCCAGGCGACCGTTCATATGATATAATTTTCCTAGTACCAAAGCTGTATTCTCGTATGCTTTTTCATCAACGCTTTTTGCTTTTTCTGCATTTGTTAATGCATCATTGTATTGTTGCATGCTGAAATAACAATCCGCCAAACGACCAAGAACATTGGCATCATTTGCATTTTGTGACAATAAATCTTTATAAATATTTGCAGCTTTTTGAAAATCACCCGCATAATAGGCTTGCTGTGCGTTGAACAATTTTAATTGATCTTCTCCTTTGCCAATCACATTTTTTTGAGCAGATAGATTAAGAGCCAGACATGCAAATAAAACGAGTAAGCCGGGTATATTTTTCATCATGGGGTTCAGTTAAAATTCTTGTAAAAACAAATATATTGAATAATACCGTATTAAAAAAATTTATTCCTTAAGTTTTCCGGCAAGCTCCAGAAACAGCGACAGTGCTTGTTTTTTATCGGAATCGTACGTATAACTGATGCTGTTTTTTAAGTAATTTTCTACATCCGTTTTGTAGGAAGTGCTTGCTTTTAATTGGCTAATCAGCTCGGTACGATGCTCGATTCCATATTTTAACGCCTTGTTAAATTCAGTAACAAAAGCGTCGGGCAACTCCTTATTCGAGATCCAGCAAGCAAAAACAAAGGGCAGCTTGGTGAATTTTTGCCACTCTTCTGACAAATCATATGCGTAGGGATAGTTGTCATTCAACCCGAACGTCCTGTCACCAATAATAACAGCGGCTGTTGTTCCTTTTATTTGATTCTCAAAATTTTCTGAAGCATTTATCCATTCCGGTGAAATGTGCCAGTATTCCTGAGCCAGCACTTTTACCAATTTCACGGAGGTGCGCGACTGGTAATCCAGCAATACTTGCTTAATCTCTTGTAAAGGTACTTCGCTGTAAAGCATAACCGACGAAACCTTACCTACGGCTCCGATACAATAATCGCTAATAATGAAATGCTGTTTTAACTTGGGAATAACGGCTACGGGAACCAAACCTATATCTACCTGATTGTCAATTAATTTACGCGCGCATATGGATGGCATATCCAATTGCAAATCTATTTTTTCACGTATTTCCGAATGTTCAATTCCGAATAAAAATGGTTTGGAATTTAAATAGGATACTGCCGAAATTTTTACTTTATCTGTCATCGTTAATAAAATCCACAAAAAAGATTTAGAACGCTTGCAAAGGTAAGGTATTCATTCAGTTTAAATGACCAGAAAATGTAAAATTATTCCATAATTGTATCCCAATCATTTGGTAATTTTGGGCAATTCTTTTTTTATGAAAAAATTTGCTCTCCACCTTTTATTCTTTGTTTTTCTTATTTATTCAAAAACAACGATTGCTCAAACATTTACACAAACCATACGTGGAAAAGTAATTGATGCCGATTCCAAATCTATTTTATTTGGTGCCAATGTCATTTTATTAAACACAGACAGCTTGAGGGGAGATGCCACGGATGTGGATGGAAAGTTTCGTATTGAAAAAGTGCCCGTTGGAAGACAATCCTTAAAGGCTACATGTGTTGGCTATGAGGATGTGGTATTGAACAACATCATTGTGACTTCTGCAAAAGAAATTGTGTTGACCATTGAGTTGCATGAAAAAATATATACGTCTGAAGTGGTTGAAATTGTTTCTCAAACCGATAAAACAAAAGCAAATAATGAGCTGGCAACGGTAAGCTCCAGGAGTTTTCAATCGGAGGAAACGGGAAGATATGCCGGCAGCAGAAGTGATCCAAGCCGCATGGTTGCTAATTATGCAGGTGTAGCTACCGGGAATGATGCCCGCAATGACATTATTGTAAGAGGAAATTCGCCCTTGGGTGTATTGTGGAGAATGGAAGGTGTGGACATTCCAAATCCCAACCACTTCTCTGCGCAAGGTGCTACCGGAGGCCCCATCAGCATGCTGAACAATAATCTTTTAGGAAGCTCTGATTTTTTAACAGGCGCTTTTCCCGCAGAGTATGGGAATAAAACGGCTGCTGTTTTTGATATTAAACTACGCAATGGAAACAATGAAAAGCGCGAGTTTACAGGGCAAATAGGTGTTAATGGTTTAGAGCTGGGAGCAGAAGGCCCCATCTCCAAAAAACAAGGAAGTTCCTACCTGGTTAATTATCGTTATTCCACGCTGGAGCTTTTTAATAAACTTGGTATTCGCTTCGGCGTATCTGCAAGTCCGCAATACCAGGACGTTTCCTTTAAAGTAAATATCCCGACGGATCATACAGGAACATTTACGGTATGGGGAATTGGTGGTGCCAGTAAATTATCCTTGCTGGACAGTGAGCGTAAATCCAGCGACTGGTCTTACATCTCAGAAGGTGAGGACCTCGTTTTTAAAACCAGTATGGGTGCCGGTGGCGTATCGCATCTGTATTTTTTTAACACACATACATCGGGAAAATTATCGCTTTCTATTTCCGGTACGGATCTGTATGCAACAGTAGATACCTTGTCGCCGGCGGCGCCTGCACCTTTTACAACTTACAAAAACAAATCAACTGAGTCAAATTACATTGCCAATTACACCATCACCAATAAAATTAATGCAAAGCATTTGATAAAAACAGGTGCCACTTACCAAACGATTTATTTTAATGCGTATTCCGCTATTTACCGCACACGATATGGGCAGTATATTGATCAGCTGAATGTAAAAAATTCAACTGCCGGTTTGGTCCAAGGCTTTTTGCATTGGCAGTTTCGTCCGGCAGAACGCATCACCTTGAATAGCGGATTGCATTACCAGGTTTTTCTGCTAAATCATTCATATGCCCTGGAGCCAAGGTTTGGTGCGAATTTCAGATTAACGCCCAAGCAATCTGTCAATATAGGTTATGGCATGCACAGTCAGATGCAACCGGTTATTTATTATTTTTATACCTCGTATGATCCAAAATCAAATACCTACAACACCAGCAATCACAACTTAAGGCTCTCGAATAGTCAGCATGCGATTTTAAGTTACGATAATAATTTTGCAAAAAATTTTCGGTTGAAACTGGAAAGCTATTACCAGTATTTATATAATATTCCGGTAGAAAAATATCATGCTACTTCTTTCTCTATGATTAATGTTGGCAATGCTTTGGAAGGAATCCCATTGGTGGATTCGCTTGAAAACAAGGGTACCGGGGAAAACTATGGAGTTGAATTAACACTTGAAAAATTTTTCAGCAACCATTATTATTTCCTGACGACAGTCTCCGTTTATGACTCCAAATATAAAGGCAGCAATGGTGTGGAGCATTCCACCAGTTATAACGGAGGGTATGTGCTCAATGCATTGGGTGGTTATGAACTTGCTTTGGATCAGCAGAAAAACAAGTTTATTTCCCTGGATTTAAAATATACGCAAGCTGGCGGTAACAGGTACACACCGATAGACCTGGAACAATCGAATATGAAAGGGAAAACGGTGTATGTTGATGCATTGGCATTTAGTAAAAAACAAAAAGATTACTCGCGTTTTGATCTAAAGTTATCGTATAAAACCAATAGAAAACGAACCTCACAAATTATTTTTATTACGGTTGAAAATATTTTTAATACACAAAATATTCTTAGAGAGTCTTATGATGCTAAACAGAAAAGTATCCAGAAAGAGTACCAGTTGGGGCTTTTTCCTTATGGAGGGTATAGGATAGAATTCTAAAATAGAATTTAAGTGTGAGTGTAAGGGTGAGTGTAGGGGTGTTTTCACACAGGCCCCGTTTACCTCTGCCCCTGCCCCTCTCCTTGAAAAAAGGAGAGGGGTTACTGTAAATTTTCTTGATTCACACTTTAGTTGCCTTTATTCATAACAATATATTCCTTGCAATAATTTTAAAATTAAGATGAAAAGAGTTCCTTAGTCACCCCTCTCCTTTTTTCAAGGAGAGAGGCAGGGGGAGAGGTGAGCAGAGGCCGCGCGATTATACACTCCTCACGGTCATTTCCCTTCCTTTTAACACTTATTTTTTGTCTTTTTTTTACTTAGATTATGTATCTTCGCTGTCCTTAATAACAAATACTATGGAATTGACAAAACTGAACGCGATATCTCCAATTGACGGAAGATACCGCAACACCACTGAACCATTAGCTGCTTATTTTTCAGAAGAAGCATTAATCAAGTATCGCGTGTTTGTAGAGATTGAATATTTTATTGCCTTGTGTGAATTACCATTGCCACAACTAAAAGACGTTAACAAATCGGTGTACACTTCGTTGCGTGATATCTATAAAAATTTTAGTGCGAAAGATGCTGCACAGATAAAAGAGATTGAAAAAATCACCAACCATGATGTGAAGGCAGTGGAATATTTCATCAAAGAGAAATTGGATGCACTTCCATTGACAGAACAAAAAGAATTTATTCATTTTGGATTAACCTCACAGGATATTAATAATACAGCCATTCCATACTCCATCAAACTGGCGATGGAGGAATGCATTTACCCGGTGTTAAATGAAGTTATACAAAAACTAAATACATTGGCAGCTGAATGGAAAGATGTTTCTATGTTGGCTCGTACACACGGACAACCGGCTTCTCCTACCCGTTTGGGAAAAGAAATAGAAGTATTTGTTGTACGTATACAGCAACAGCTTGCACAATTAAAAGCTGTTCCTTATGGTGCTAAATTTGGCGGTGCCACTGGCAACCTGAATGCACACCATGTAGCCTACCCAAGTATCAATTGGCTAACATTTGCCAATACCTTTGTAAATAAAACATTGGGGCTACACCGCTCCTATCCTACGACGCAGATTGAACATTACGACCATTTTGCAGCGTATTGCGATGCTTTGAAACGCATCAACAATATCCTGATTGATTTGGATCGTGACATCTGGACCTATATCTCCATGGATTATTTCAAACAAAAAATAAAAGCAGGAGAAGTTGGTTCATCCGCCATGCCGCATAAAGTAAATCCGATTGATTTTGAAAACTCCGAAGGAAATTTAGGGATTGCAAATGCCGTGTTTGAGCATTTATCAGCCAAACTACCGATTTCACGTATGCAGCGCGACTTAACAGATTCAACCGTGTTACGCAATGTGGGAGTACCGTTGGCACACAGTTTAATTGCGTACCGTTCCCTGTTAAAAGGATTAGACAAACTGATTTTGAACAGACATGCATTTGAGCGTGACCTTGAAAATAATTGGGCAGTAGTGGCAGAAGCATTGCAAACCGTATTGAGACGAGAAGGCTATCCAAAACCATACGAAGCCTTAAAAGAATTAACCCGCACCAATTCACACATTACAAGAGAAAGCATTGCGTCCTTTATTGATACTTTGAATGTTTCCGATTCGGTGAAAAAGGAATTAAAAACAATTTCCCCAAGCAATTACACTGGCTTATAGTGTTTAACAACATGCAGCAAGCAAAAGAAAACAGCATGCAAACTAAAACAAAGGGTAAAGGCACCATGAAGGTAAGTGGTTTCACGATCGCGAGAAATGTGATTAACTACGACTACCCTATTGTGGAGTCCATTACGTCTATTCTTCCCTTGTGTGATGAATTTGTAGTTGCAGTTGGAAAATCCGAAGATGATACCTTGCGATTGATTCGCATGATTTCTGACGAACGGTTTAAAATCTTTGAAACAGAATGGGACGATTCCTTGCGTGAAGGCGGAAGAGTGTTGGCGCAAGAAACAGATAAAGCGTTTGCTGCGGTAGCGCCAGACAGCGATTGGGCATTTTACATTCAAGCAGATGAAGTGATTCATGAAAAAGATCATGCAAAAATAAAAGAAGCGCTATTAAAATATAAAGATGACCCGGAAGTAGATGGTTTGTTATTTAATTATAAGCATTTTTATGGGTCTTTTGATTATGTAGGAGATGCGAGAAGATGGTATCGCAAGGAAATTCGTGTAATTAAGAACAACAAAATTATCTCTTCTTACAGAGACGCACAAGGGTTTCGTAAAAACGGACAGAAACTTAAAGTAAAAGAAATTGATGCCACTGTTTATCATTATGGCTGGGTAAAACCGCCTGCTGCACAACAAGCCAAGCAACAAAGCTTTCACAAAATGTGGCATGATGACGAATGGATGAAAAAAAATGTTTCCGAATCCATAGAATTTGATTATTCAAAAATAGACTCCTTGCAATATTTCAAAGGCACACACCCCAGTGTAATGGAAAGCAGGATAAAAGCGACCAACTGGAAATTTTCATTTGATCCTACCAAACGAAAATTAAAATTCAAACAAAAGCTGCTGATGTACATTGAAAAAAACTGGGGCTGGAAAATCGGAGAATATAAAAATTATAAAATCATTCGTTAATATGAAATCCACCTGTATCCTTGCATTCGGAGTTGCTTTAGTAAGCCTGCTTTCATGCTCATCGCATTCGGATAAGAACACAAACGCTGCTTCCACGAACCTTGAAAACAATGCACCTGCTCCCATTAAGGATGAGAACATTGCCAAAGGACAAGTGATAGATAAAGTACCCTGCAAAGCGGATTCGTCTCAAAGCTATGCCTTGTATTTACCGGTTGATTATGTAACCACTAAAACATACCCTGTTGTATTCATCTTCGATCCACACGGGGATGGAAAATTACCGGTAACCAACTATAAAGACTTAGCAGAAAAATATCATTTCATTTTGGCAGGTTCTAACAATTCAAAAAATGGAACGGCCTGGGAAGATGTACAGAAAATAGCCAACACCTTTTTTAATGATGTACGCATACGCTATGCTGTCAATACACAACGCATCTATTGCATGGGATTCTCCGGTGGTGCACGCATTGCCAATGCACTAACAATGAATGATGGTTCCATAAACGGTGTTATTTGTGCGGGTGCCGCAGCTCCGGCAGCACAAGCTTCAGGTGGTCGCGAAAATTATTATTTCATGGCTGTTGTCGGAACTGCAGATTTCAATTATGTGGAAATGAAAAAATATGACATGGTGGATCTGGCTGGTCACAATATTAAACACCGCTTGATTGAATTTGATGGTAAGCACGAATGGCCTCCGGTAGAAACCATGGATGAAGCATTCTTATGGATGGAACTCAACCAAATGCGTAAAGATCCAAAAGAGAAAAATGATTCATTGATCAACAAGGGAATTCAGACGGCTACAAGGCAATTGCAAGATGATCTGAATAAAAAAGAAATGCGTAAAGCCTATGAAAATTGTCGCAAAACCATTAATTTTTATGAGAACCTGGGCGACCTTAGTTATTTTATTAATACCTACCAAAATTTAAAAACCAATAAAGAGATTGATAATTCCTTGCAAAAGGAAGAAGCTTCCTGGGCCAAGGAAGAGAACATTAAGAAAAAATACATGGATGCCGTACAATCCAAAGATGCGAATTGGTGGAGACAAGACATTGCTGCCGTAAATGCAAAAATAAAAAGTGCGCCTAAAGAAGAAGCACTTATTTATAAACGTATACTTGGTTTCCTGAGCCTGGTGATGTACATGCAAACCAGTGGCGCCCTGCAACAAAAAAACATCATGGCCGCGGATCATTTTAGTAAACTGTATTTATTAGTAGATCCTACAAATTCGGAAGCACATTATTTAGCTGCCGAATTAAGCGCTTTTCAAGCCAACCACGATGAAGCCATCGCGCATTTAAACGGGGCATTAAAAAATGGTTACAAGGATAAAAGTAAATT
>DASRRA010000559.1:0-2568 GCA_035696085.1 Bacteroidia bacterium
CTCCGGGTTCCACTTTTAAATTGGTAATGGCGCTTATCGGATTAAATGAACATGTACTCACAACGCATACGTATTATCCTTGTGCACGCGGGTATCCTCCACTTGGCGGACACCCTAAATGTCATCCGCATCCTTCACCGCTTGATCTGACCGGCGCCATTGGTACTTCCTGCAACTCGTATTTCTCATTTGTATTTAAAAGTGTAATTGAAGACAAGAAATACCATGATACCTACAAAGCATTTCAAAACTGGAGAGATATTGCTACCAGCTTTTGCCTGGGAACAAAAACAGGATCCGACCTGGCGAATGAGCTGAGAGGAAACGTACCCACTATTAAATATTATGATAAGGTGTTTGGTAAAGGTTCCTGGAAAGCAAGTACGGTTATTTCACTGGGGATAGGGCAAGCCGAGATGGGAATCACGCCTCTGCAAAATGCGAACCTGGTTGCTATTATTGCCAACAAAGGCTGGTACTACACACCGCATATTGTAAAAGCCATTGGTGGTAATCCAAATGACTCGTTGTTGGACCGTTTCAAAGTAAAGCATTACACCGAGATTAAAGATACAGCTGTGTATATGGATGTGATTCGCGGTATGGCTAGAGCAGTAGAAGGCGGTACTGCAGGAGCTTTAAAAATTGAAGGAATCCCCTATTGTGCGAAGACGGGAACAGCTCAAAACCCTCATGGACGAGATCACTCCGTGTTTGTGTGTTTTGCACCGATTGACAATCCAAAAATTGCAGTTGGTATTTTGATTGAAAATGCGGGATTTGGTGCAACCTGGGCCGGACCTATCGCCCGCCTAATGGTAGAAAAATATTTAAAAGGAAAAATAACACGACCCGATTTGGAGAAACGTATGTTGGAAGGGGATTTAATTCATAAAAAACAACCTCTTGAGAAATCGCACTGAGTCAGGAATTTTTAACAATATCGACTGGATAACGGTATTCATTTATCTGGTGCTCATGATGATGGGCTGGATGAATATTTATGCAGCTGTGTATAACGAGGAGCATTATGTGATCACCGACATCAGCCAGAAATATGGTAAGCAATTAATCTGGATCATCTCATCGTTGGTACTGGCACTTATTATTTTAATCATTGATGAAAATTTTTATACGGCCTTTGCTTACCTCATCTTTGGGCTCTTCCTGGCCGCGAATATAGCAGTGCCTTTTTTAGGACGGGAAGTAAAAGGAAGCCGTTCCTGGTTTCGCTTTGGTGACTTTGGTATACAGCCCGCTGAATTTATGAAGTTTGCCACCAATTTAGCTTTGGCAAAATTCCTCAGTAACCAAAATATAAAAATTGCCGACTATAAAAACACAGCGGTTACTCTTATAATCATTGGTGTTCCCCTGATCATTATTAAAGTGTTGCAGGATGAAACCGGGCTCGCTATTGTTTTTGCAGCATTTATTTTTACACTTTACAGGGAAGGACTGTCTGTAAATTATTTGTTACTGGGCTTCCTGGCCATCGTACTATTTATTCTGGCTTTACTGATTAACAATACCTATTTGTTTATCATCATCGCTTCGTTATGTACGATTGCTGTATTGTTTGTGAGACGCAATGCACGCAATCTTTTTATCATTGCAATGGTTGGAATTATAGCCTGTGGAATGGTTAAAGGTACCTCTATGGTATATGAACACATGGAGCCCCACCAAAAAGTGCGCATTGATGTTTTATTGGGACGAGGTACTGTGGATTTAAAAAAAGAAGGATACAATGTAAACCAGGCAAAAATTGCCATTGGCTCCGGTGGGTTTTTAGGAAAAGGTTACCTGCAAGGAACACAAACCAAATATGACTTTGTACCGGAGCAGGATACAGATTTTATTTTTTGCACCGTAGGAGAAGAGTGGGGGTTTTTAGGAAGTACCGTTGTGATTGTTTTGTTACTTACGTTAATCATCCGTGTTGTTTTTATTGCAGAACGTCAGCGCTCTCCATTTAGTCGCATTTATGGCTATGGTGTAGCCTCCGTTTTATTTTTTCACTTAACTGTAAATGTTGGAATGACCATAGGACTGGCACCTGTAATTGGTATTCCGCTTCCTTTCTTCAGCTATGGCGGCTCCTCGTTGTGGTCCTTCACCATTTTGCTTTTTATTTTTATTAAGCTGGATTCGCATCGCTTGCAAATCTTGCGCTAATGCCAAAAGTCTTTCAGACTTTTGACATTTTGATTTTTAAAGCGCATATCCAGTTTAAATGTTAAACGTTCTTGAAACCTTCGGCATTAATCAAACGAACTCTCAAAATTTAATGATTGCCGATGCACATAAATGAAATTCTCTAGATTTTCAAAGGCATCAAGCACTTGTTTTTTTTTAATTAATGAATTACTTCTTTAATTATAGCATTAAATGAAGAATAATGCCAAGCTTCAGGCGTTTTGCAAAGCAATGCAGAAACAGGATTTAAATGTATATAATGAATTAGATTCCTAAAGTATTCATTGTTTTTCAACTGTTTTCTTCTGAAAGGATGCATAAATAAACTTCCTTTTCTTTCATTTTGTTTGTTAAAAGCCTTGGTATAAG
>DASRRA010000560.1:0-2920 GCA_035696085.1 Bacteroidia bacterium
TTTTGCATTTACACTTCAGCAAAATTTACACACCAATACTATTTTTATTGTAGATGAAGCCTCTATGATATCCAACTCCGGAGGATTGCATGGAAATAGTTTGCTGGATGATTTGGTGAGTTATGTATTTAATGGGAACAATTGCAAACTGATCCTGATTGGTGACACGGCCCAGTTGCCACCTGTAGGATTGGATGTGAGCCCTGCATTGGATTTGGAATTCATGAAAGCCACTTATTATTTTCAGGTGGATAGTTTTGAATTGCAGGAAGTAGTTCGTCAAACAAAAGACTCCGGCATTTTAACGAATGCCACCCATATTCGAAACCAGATCAAGAAAAATGAAAATCTGAAACCACATTTTGAGCTGATGGGATTTAAAGACGTCCGGCGAATAAATGGAGATGAGCTGGAAGATGCATTGAATCAAGCTTACAACAAGTATGGGGCGGAGGATAGTATGGTTATTTGCAGATCTAATAAGCGTGCAAATATTTTCAATCAACAAATTCGTGTACGCATTCGCTGGCAGGAAAATGAATTATCAACCGGTGATTATTTGATGGTCGTGAAGAACAATTATTTCTGGTTGCCGGAAACATCCAAAGCCGGCTTTATTGCTAATGGTGATATCATCAAATTAACAAGTGTTGGAAAAGTACAGGAGATGCATGGTTTTCGTTTTGCAGATGTTCGCATACGCATGATTGATTATCCGGATGAGCCGGAAATGGATACGCGCTTGTTGTTAAATACCATCATGAGTGAAGCACCTGCATTGTCGCAGGAAGAGAACAAGCGCTTGTATGAATCCGTGTTGCAAGACTATAGTGATGTAGCCGACAGACGCATGCGCATGAAAAAAGTAAAAGAGGATCCTTTTTTTAATGCCTTGCAGGTAAAGTTTGCTTACGCGATTACGTGTCACAAAGCACAAGGTGGACAATGGCCTTGTGTGTTCGTGGAGCAAGGGTATCTTACCGATGAAATGATCAATATTGAATATTTGAGATGGTTGTATACTGCTGTATCACGTGCAACGGAGAAGTTGTATTTGGTGAATTTTAATAAGGAGTTTTATGAGTAGTTGACTGATCCCAAGGGATGAGCCTGCTATTATTTTTTCTTCGGCAAATAGCTCAACGTATATTGAAAATCCTCCACTTCAACCAAGTTTCCTGCGGGATTTTTCACTTGTATATGTTCAAAGTAAAGAATGGTGTTTTGTTCTACCTGCGCGAGCAAGTCAAGCATGGCTTTGCTCAAATAAGAGCCCAGCGCTTGCTCCGAATGATCGACGCCTTTAATTTTAACAAACAATTGAAATGCAATAATCGCATTGTCTACAATTTTTCCGGTGGTATCAATTCCGAGGAGTTGGGAATTGCTGTCATCAAAAATGATTTTTAACAAAGGTTTTTGGGTGGGACTCGTCTTCGTCACGGCTTCAACGGGTGCAGGCGCCTTCACCAAGGTTTCGGCGACCACAGGAATGGTCGTCTCATTTCCAACTGTTGTTTGCGCTTGGCAAACAGCAGTTGAAAGTAGAAACAGTATAAATAATAAGTTAGAACGAACCATTAAAATTTTACGGATAGACCTAATGAAAGGACTTCTTTGAATTGTAAGCGAGGACCAGTACCCATCACGTTTATCCCATTCTCCATGCGTTCAACAGGTACCGGAATATCGTTGTCATAAATCATTTGGGTAGCCAGGTTGCACGAAAGGAATTTATTAATTTTCATATTGATCAAAACTTCCCAGTTTACATCGATATTTTGTGGGCGATCCAAATAATTGCTGAACAACTCGAGTTTGGTAGCCAGGTTGACATTTTTCGCAATATCTTTTTTGAATTGTGCACGGATATAGCCACCTAGCTCATAACGTACTTTTTTTCCTTCTTTTACAAGGACGCCTGCGGTATCGTATTCTGCAGCATCTACACCATATGCGCCTGCCCGCGCCAACGTGCGGTCATTCACAATTGTTGTTTTTAATGTAGCTGGAGAAATGAATAAGGTAAAGGTGTTATCGGTTGTTTTATAATCCAAACCGACTGCAGCCGTAATGTAGGCTGGTGCTGCAAAGCGTGAGATAGGGACAGAGTCATTTGGATAATTGTAACCGTCGGCAAACTGTGTTTTTGCAGTTAGCAACGCACTGTAATACCAGTGTTTTGCAAATGCATAACGCCCATACTTAGAAGTAAAATCAATTTTATCTTCATTTTTGCGAACGGCTGCATGCCCTGACTGAAGCATACCATAGGCTAAGCTTAAAGAGTTGTCCCATGCATCTTCTCCCTTTTTATAATTTGCAAAAACATTGGTATAAGCGGTAAGGGATAATGCATTTTCGCCTCCTGCAGCCCAATTGGTAAAACTCGATTGTGAAAAATTAAGACCCGCATCTCCTCCCTGCGTCCAATTTTTTGTTGTATCCGTCTCTTGTGCTTGAACAGCTACACTTAACATGATTGATGCTGCAAGTAAAATCTTTTTCATAAACTTATTTTTGTTTTAGTAAATCTCTGATTTGTGTTAATAATTCTTCTTGTGTTGGTCCGGCTGTTGTTACTGGCGCTGCGGCTTCTTGTTTTTTCTTAGTCGCATTTACACCTTTAATAACCAAGAAAAGTGCAAAGGCGATAATCGCAAAGGAAATGACATGTGATAAAAAGCTACCATATTTGATTGCTGTTCCTGGAATTGTTAGGTCGCTTAAATTAGCTAGATGCGCTGCTTTTAAAGCAGGAGTTAAAATTGCAGGTGTGATAATATCATCAACCATTGATTTGATGATGTCTCCAAAAGCACCTCCAATAACAACACCGACTGCAAGATCAATCACATTGCCTTTCAATGCAAATTCTTTAAATTCCTTTATGATTGCCATTTTTTTTATTTTTTTAGAT
>DASRRA010000561.1:0-1804 GCA_035696085.1 Bacteroidia bacterium
GCCAACAATATCGGTTCCTTCATTGCTGTGATAAAAAAATACCTCGTCACCTTTTTTCATGTTGCGTAAATGAAGTCGGGCTGCATAATTCCTAACACCGCTCCAGCAGGTTTGCCCTTCCTTTACAAAATCATCCCATGAATAAGCATCGGGTTCTGATTTAACAAGCCAGTACGACATAAAGTCAAAATTTAAAAGTTAAAAATAAAAAATGTTTAGTTCAGACATTGTTGTTTTAAGTTTTGATTTTTGACTTTTTAATTTTACCATCCGCTCGCCAATACATCCGCAATATGCATGGTCTGCAGACTGTATCCTTTGTTCTTTATGTATCCATCTAAATGCATAAGACAGGAAAGATCGGTTGAGATAAGATAATTTGCTTTTGTCAATAATGCGTTTTCAACTTTCTGTTCCCCCATTCCAATTGAAATAGGCTCAAACTTCACAGCAAATGTTCCGCCAAAACCACAACAGGTTTCTACATCATTCATTTCATGAAGCTCTAATCCTTTTACATGTGATAAAAGTTTCCGTGGCTCTTCCTTGATCCGACATTCCCTTAATCCTGCACAGCTATCATGATAAGTTGCTTTGCCATTTAGTACAGCGCCTACATGTTCTATCTGTAAAACTTTTACCATGAATTCCGAGAATTCAAACACTCTTTTACCTAATTCTTTTACCTGGTTATGTACAGAAGAATTATCAAGCAGTTTGGAATAATAATTTCTTACAAACCCTGCACAGCTTGCACTTGGCGTAACAATATAATCTGAGCCACTAAAATCTTTTACAAATTTTATGCATACGGTTCTTGCCTCATCCCAAAAACCTGCGTTGAATGCCGGTTGCCCGCAACAGGTTTGTTTAGTGTTATAAGTAACGGTACAACCAACTTTCTCCAGCACCTTGACCATATTAAATCCTGTCTGCGGGTATAATTGATCGACAAAGCATGGTATGAAAAGTTGTACGTTCATTTTATCCTTTTTTCAATTTAATATATTGTTCTATTGGCACCAGTCCTCCAGTTTCAGGATCGTCAATCATTATATCAAAAGTTTTTGGATAGACAGTAAAATTATAATAGGTCTCAAACCTATCCGGCCCATTATAACCGGCCATTACGGATATCTCATTAGCGCCAACTGAATCCACAATAAATGCTATACCGTGTTTATGCCCCGTTAGAGAATCCAAATACTTGTTGGTTTTCGCAACGAAAGATATTTTCATCAGCGCATCGGTAATTTTTCCTTCCAATGCCGTATCGCTGATTTTATTCACGACGATATTTGAATCAACGACCTTTTCATTTATTGTGGCCGGGGAATCCGGCATTGGTTGTTTAGTTCCGTTATTATTGTTACTGCACGCAACAAAAAAAACTACCACTATCAGAAGTATACAGAAATGTCTTTCCAAGTTGTATTATTGAAGCTTTTTTTTAAATGAGATCATCTTTAATGCTGTCACCGCCGACTCATCCCCTTTATGTCCATGCCTTCCTCCTATTCTTTCTTTTGCCTGCAATTCATTATCGACAGTTAATACTCCAAAAATAGTGGGAACAGGTAATAAAAGATTTAATTGCAATACGCCATCTGTCACCGCCTTACATACGTAATCAAAATGTGGCGTATCACCACGGATCACACATCCCAATGCAACAAATGCATCAGGCTTTTTTTTCTTGGTTGCTTTTTCCCAATAATTTTTTATTGCAAAAGGAATTTCAAATGCACCCGGAACTATTATTGTAATTACCTTTTTTACTTTATATACTTTTAACCTTTCCCTG
>DASRRA010000562.1:0-6243 GCA_035696085.1 Bacteroidia bacterium
TTTACTTTAAAAGCCATTCAATAGCAGCTGAAATTATTTTATTGTCATCCTTACTATCTATTAGAATATCCGGTTGAATTGATCCGGTGGTCTTTTTATTATTCCTATCGGAAACATAACTACTGGCAACCATAAGACAAGAACCGTCTGAAGTTTATGCGCTGAATTTCCTGTCGTATAAGCTCCTGTTTTTTCACCAAGGAGACGGGAATTACTTTGCCCGATAAGCGTTCCTATTTATTCTATGAGATCACTCTTGCTCTCCACACTTGCTCTGATTTATTAAACCGTCATAATCTCTTTTTCTTTTACCTCTAAATGCTTATCACATTTTACAACGTAAGCATCCGTTAATTGCTGAACTTTTGTTTCTCCTTCCTTTACTTCATCTTCGGGGGTTCCATCTTTTTGTAATTTTTTTAACCCTTCCATCGCCTCTTTACGAATTGTTCTCAAACTTACCTTTGCATTCTCCGCTTCTGATTTTGCTTTTTTTACTAAATCACGGCGACGTTCTTCTGTAAGTGCTGGTACAAGAATACGAATAAGCACACCATCATTTTGCGGGTTTAAACCAAGGTTAGCTGCCATGATCGCTTTTTCAATAGGAGTAAGCATGGATTTCTCCCAGGGCTGAACCACCAGTGAACGTGCATCGCCTGTATTGATGTTCGCAACCTGGTTCAATGGTGTACGTGTTCCATAATAGTCTACAGAAACACCTTCCAACATGGCAGGGCTTGCTTTTCCGGCACGTACCTTTACCAATTCAGCTTCCAAATGGGATACTGCTTTATCCATTTGCTCGGTGGTTTCATCTAATATAAATTGAATGTCTTCGTTCATGAGTAGTTAAATTAGTGCTGCGTCGGCCAACTTTGTCAACGCAACATTTCAGGCTTCATTAAAATTACGGCCGACGATGCAAATGTAATTTTTTTGTTATGAAAAATGAAATTTAAAATTCAACAAGGGTTCCCACTTCCTGGCCCTGCATTAAATTTTTTAGGTTATTCGGTTTATTCATATCGAATACAATGATGGGAAGGTTGTTTTCCTTGCACAGTGTAAAGGCGGTCATATCCATTACTTCTAATCCTTTAGCATATACTTCTTCAAAAGAAATAGTGTTGTATTTTGTTGCAGATTTATCTTTTTCAGGATCTGCGGTATAAATTCCATCCACACGGGTACCTTTCAATACCACATCGGCTTCAATTTCAATGGCACGCAGGGTAGCGGCTGTATCAGTTGTAAAATATGGATTTCCGGTACCAGCTCCAAAAATCACCACCCTGTTTTTCTCCAGGTGACGAACAGCTTTGCGTCGGATAAAAGGTTCACAGATTTGTTCCATTTTTATGGCAGATTGTAAGCGGGTTTCAACGCCTGCTTTTTCCAGTGCTGATTGTAGTGCCATGGAATTGATCATGGTTGCAAGCATTCCCATGTAATCGCCATGAACACGGTCCATTCCACCTTCTTCTGCTTGTATTCCTCTAAAAATGTTTCCACCACCAATCACAACACCCACTTGTATACCCATATCCACTATTTCTTTAATTTGTTCGGCATATTGAGCTAAGCGCTTGTTGTCGATTCCAAATTGTTTGTTCCCCATTAGGGATTCACCACTAAGTTTTAAAAGGATACGTTTGTATTTCATAGAGTTTTTTTATAAGTTAATATTTCTCCTGAGCTAATGCTTAGAGATAGAGAGCCATATTTGCAGCGGTGGACTGCGTACCCCGAAGCGTTAGCGTAGGTGTAAAAAAAAGTCCCGACTTAATCGGGACTTTTATAAATAATAACTAAGCTAAAGCGATTCGTTTGAATCCGGTAACAGTTAAACCTTTTTCTGAATCGTTCAAATATTGAGCGATAGTCTTCTTGTTATCTTTAATGAACTCCTGGTTTAATAAAGTTGATTCTTTATAGAATTTCACCAATTTACCTTGAGCAATTTTTTCTAACATATCTTCTGGTTTACCTTCAGCACGTGCTTGTTCTTTACCAACTTCAATTTCGCGTTGAATGGTTTCAGCATCAACATCAGCTTTATCAACAGCCACTGGAGCCATTGCAGCCACTTGCATTGCTACATCTTTTGCTACTTCAGGTTTAACGCTTGCAGAACTAAATCCAACGATGTTAGCCAGGCGGTTACCAGGGTGGTTGTAAGCAACAACGATAGGTGCTTCAATTACTTCATATTTTGATAGCGCAATTTTTTCACCGATTACACCAGTTTGTTCAATTAATTTATCAGCGATGCTGATGTTGTTATCATAAGCAAGTGCTTGTAATTCTTCAACGTTTTTTGGATTTTTTGCAATAGCAATATCTAAGATGTTATTTACAAATTTTCCAAAATCTTCGTTTTTCGCAACGAAATCAGTTTCACAGTTTACTACCAGTACAGCACCACGTTTGTTGTCAGCAGTCGTTTTTGCAACTACCAATCCTTCTTTTGCATCGCGGTCACTGCGGTTAGCAGCTACTTTTTGTCCTTTTTTACGCAATTCATCAATTGCTTTTTCAAAATCGCCTTCTGCTTCGGTTAATGCCTTTTTACAGTCCATCATACCGGCACCGGTCATTTGTCTTAGCTTATTTATATCTGCTGCTGTGATAGCCATTGTTGTCATGTTTTATGGGATTAAAAAATGTCCCGGTGTTATTCGGGACGTTTTTCTTTATAATTAGTTAACTTTTCTTCTTGGTTTTTTTCCTGGTCCACCAGTGCTTGGTCGTTTCGCTTCTCCACCATCTTCTTCAGATGATTTGAACTTCGCACTTTTTGCCAGACTTTCTGCTTCATCGCGAGATGATTTTCCGCTTTCTTTTTCTTCAGCAGCAGCATTTTCTTTGTCTACTTTGCGTTCTGCCAATCCTTCTTCAATTGCTTTGGTAACGATACCAGTAATTAAAGAGATAGAAGTAGAAGCATCATCATTTGCAGGGATTGCATAATCAACAGCTGTTGGATCAGAGTTGGTATCAACAATTGCAAATGTTGGAATGTTTAAGCGTTTTGCTTCCGCAACCGCGATATGTTCTTTAGAAATATCAACGATGAATAAAGCAGCTGGTAAGCGGCTCAAGTCAACGATACTTCCTAAGTTGGTTTCTAATTTAGCTCTAACGCGGGAGATTTGTAATTTCTCTTTTTTAGAGATATTATCAAATGTACCATCCGTTCCCATTTTATCAATGGTTGCCATTTTCTTAACAGCTTTACGGATAGTAGCAAAGTTGGTAAGCATACCACCTGGCCAACGCTCAGTAACGTAAGGCATTCCTACAGCTTTTACTTTTTCTGCAACAATATCTTTCGCTTGTTTTTTTGTAGCTACGAACAAAATCTTTTTACCTGATTTTGCGATTTGTTTCAAAGCATTTGCAGCTTCGTCAACTTTAACTACCGTTTTATTTAAGTCAATAATGTGAATTCCGTTTTTTTCTGTAAAGATGTATGGAGCCATCGCTGGGTTCCATTTTCTTTTTAAGTGACCGAAGTGAGATCCGGCCTCTAGTAATTCATTAAAATTTGTTCTATTTGATGACATTGAGTCCTTGTTAAATTATTAATACTTTTTTTGATAGATGTCGATTGATATTTATAAAAGTATTGCAAAACGGAACCAACCGACTTGCAATACCGAATAATATTAACGCTTGCTGAATTGGAAACGTTTTCTGGCTTTTTTCTGACCAGGTTTTTTACGTTCAACCATTTTCGGATTACGCGTCATCAAACCTTCTGCTTTTAACACCGGTTTGTGAGCTGCATCCATTTCTACTAAAGCACGGGCAATCGCTAAACGAACAGCTTCTGCCTGACCTGTTACCCCGCCCCCTTTTACATTTACTTTCACATCCAGTTCGCCTGCAGTTTTTGTAAGCTGCATAGCCTGGTTGATCTTGTATTGTAAAACAGATGTTGTGAAGTACGCTTTATAATCTTTATTGTTGATTATAATTTCGCCACTTCCTTTTTGCACATATGCACGTGCTACAGCGGTTTTTCTTCTACCAAGAGTATTTACTACTTCCATTAAGATTAATTATTATTTGATTGAGTTTAATTTGATTTCTTTTGGTTGTTGAGCAGTGTGAGGGTGCTCCGTTCCTGCATAAATATATACATTACGACGCAACGCATCACCTAATCTTGTTTTTGGCAACATACCGCTAACGGCCATACGAATTACTTCGGTTGGTTTTTTAGCTAGCAATATTTTAGGAGTAGCAAAACGTTGTCCGCCTGGGTATCCAGTGTGACGAACGTATTCTTTTTCCTCTTCTTTATTACCGGTTAGTTTTACCTTCTCGGCATTGATGATCACCACGTTATCACCTGTATCTACGTGAGGAGTAAAATTAACTTTATTTTTTCCTCTTAAAATATAGGCTACTTTAGATGCCAAACGACCCAATGTTTCGTTTTCTGCGTCTATTAAAACCCATTCTTTGCTGACAGTTGCCTTGTTAGCTGAAACTGTTTTGTAACTGATTGATTCCACTTATTTTAGGTATTAGATTATATACTAAACAATGTCCATTTTTCCTTAAAACGGGACGCGAAGATAAGTACATTTTTATTTCCCGCAAAATAATTCACAAATAAAATGTTGAAAACTACCCATGTCCCCTTGTTTTTTGTCTTTTTCTCTCCCTCCTCACACGCACCCTCACGTTGGATTTTCCCTGGCATGACTAAAATCATAAACCTTTTTTATTTGAAATCGTTCTAAATTCAGGTTTTTGACAATTTTATGACAGTTCTGTCCAGATTAATGAAGAAATTTGTACACAAGTAAATAATGAACGTGGAGAGAATAAAAATTATAGCATTTACGCACAAAACTACTGATTTAAGCGATATAGGCAAATTGCATATACAGGAAGATGCCCTGAAAGGCCGCCTGGAAAGCTTAAAAACGTTGACAGGTTTGGATGAATTATTTTATTTATCTACCTGCAATCGCGTTGAATTCCTGGTTTCTACCCCTAAAAATATAGATTTATCCTTTTTAGCAACCTTTTTTAAGGCTTTTGACCCTTCCTGGACAGAAGCAGAGCTGGAATGGGCCGTTGCAAATGCACAGGTATTTGTGGGGGATGACGCACTTCGCCACCTGTTTTTTGTAGCCTCTTCCATTGATTCATTGGTGGTTGGAGAACGTGAAATCATTACCCAGGTTAGAAATGCCTACGAAAAATGCAGTGGATTAGGTGTTACCGGCGATTTGATCCGCTTATCCATCAAAAAAACAATAGAAGTAGCCAAAGAAGTATATACCCATACCAATATTGCCAAAAATCCGGTTTCCGTGGTATCCCTGGCTTACCGTAAACTACGGGCATTAAATGTAAAACAAGATGCCCGTTTCTTAATCATTGGTTCTGGTATTACCAATAGTACCATGGCTAAATACCTCAAAAAGCACCAATACAGCAATTTTACTATATTTAACCGTACGCTGGAGAATGCTCAGAAATTAGCGGCTGAATTAAACGGAAAAGCATTCCCTTTAACAGAATTACAAAATTACAAAGCTGGTTTTGATATCATCGTTACCTGCACCGGTGCTTCCGGAGCAGTCATTACCAAAGAAATTTACAAATCACTGGTTGGGGACGACCACAGTAAAAAAGTGGTGATCGATTTAGCCATCCCAAATGATTTGGATCCTGAAATAATGAACAGCTATGATATCAACCTAATTGCGATCAATAACCTTCAGGAAGTGGCCAAAGAAAACCTATTGGCACGTGAACAAGAGTTGGAAGCCTGCAAAGCCATTGTGGAGAAAAATATGGAGGACTTTAAACAAATCATCCGTACGCGCAAAGTGGAATTAGCGATGAGTGAAGTACCTGAAAAAATAAAAGCCATCCGTGAAACAGCCAATGGTGTGTTTGCAAAAGAATTGCAAAGTCTGGATGCCGGATCCAAAGAAGTGTTGGATAAGATCCTCGCGTACATGGAAAAAAAATACATTAGTGTGCCGATGAAAATGGCAAAGGACATACTTTCAAAGGAGATTTAATAATTAATATGTAATACGCGTACTAAGTAAATGAGTACGAATATTAATGGATAAAGCAGAATTACAGAAAAGATTAAAAACATTTGCTTTACGCTGTTATAAACTTACATCCTCTCTTCCTCCAAATCAAGGAGGGAAATATTTTCAAAATCAATTAATGCGTGCTTCTATGTCTGCATATGCAAAT
>DASRRA010000563.1:0-3492 GCA_035696085.1 Bacteroidia bacterium
AAGGCTTTGCCCTGGTGACCGATGATGATTCCTTTTTGTGATTCCCGTACCACCATGATCTCTGCACGTATCTTAATGATTTTTTCTTCTTCTTTAAAGGATTCTACTACCACTTCCACGGAATACGGGATTTCCTTTTTATAATTGGTCAGGATTTTTTCACGAATAATTTCCGAAACAAAGAATTTCTCTGGTTTGTCAGTTAACTGGTCTTTGTCGTAAAACCCTGGTCCTTCAGGCAATAGCGCAATGATACGATCAAAAATATAAGTAATGTTGAATTTCTCCAATGCCGATACCGGAATTACTTCTGCAGCGGGCACTTCGTTTTTCCAGTAGGCTACTTTTTCTTCCAGTTTTTCCTGTGTGGCGAGATCAATCTTGTTGACAAGCAGTAAAACAGGTACTTTGGCGTGTTTTATTTTGTTGAGAATATGTTCCTCCAGTTTGATGTCTTCGTAGATATCTGTAACAAACAGGAGTAAATCCGCATCGGTGATGGCGGTGTGTACAAATTCCATCATGCTTTCCTGCAATTTGTAATTTGGTTTTAGCACCCCCGGTGTGTCGGAATAGACAATTTGAAAATTTTCACCGTTCACAATACCCATAATGCGGTGACGGGTGGTTTGTGCTTTGCTGGTAATGATAGAGAGGCGTTCACCCACCAAAACGTTCATGAGCGTTGACTTCCCTACATTCGGACTACCGATAATATTTACAAACCCTGCCTTGTGCGCCATGTATTAATTGTTGATAACATTTATTTGGAGTACAAAGAAACAAAATATATCTTTGCACCGCAATTAAAAATTAACCTACGCTAAAGCTGCGGTTAACGCAGACAGCCAATTCCAAGAGATTTTCTTTTTTATTTAAGATTAATAAATAAATAATTTTTTGATAAGGAATTTTTAGTAGTTTTGCGGTGCAGAAATTTACATAGTTAGAAAATAATTTTATTTATTTGAAAAACTGTAGCTGCATTAGGATTTAAATTTCATATACCAAGATATATTGCGGGGTGGAGCAGTTGGTAGCTCGTTGGGCTCATAACCCAAAGGTCATCGGTTCGAGTCCGGTCCCCGCTACTAAGGAAGCCGATACAGAAATGTGTCGGCTTTTGTTTTGTAAATTTTTGGACAATACAAAAAATTGATACGTGAATTGTAGTTGGCCGTTAGCGACATGAACTTTGCATCGAGTTATCAAATTAATGATGGATAACTTAATCGTTTTTTATGGGTGAGTGAATTTTGCTCTCACGTGACAAGAGTAGTATCTTTGTGACCATGGACGTTTTGACCAAAGAGCAAAGACGAAGAAATATGCAAGCTATCCGCAATAAGGACACAAAAGCGGAAAAAAAGCTTGCTAAAGCCTTATGGATAAATGGACACCGTTATCGTAAAAATAATAAAATGGTTTTTGGAAAACCTGACCTGACTTTCAAGCAAATTAAACTTGCAGTTTTTGTGGACAGTGAGTTTTTTCATGGACGAGATTGGGAGACCAATAAACACCGCATTCAAACAAATCAAGAATTTTGGTGGGGAAAAATTGAAGGAAATATTAAGCGTGATAAGTTGGTTTTTGAAAAATTAACCGCAGACGGTTGGAAAGTTTTGAGATTTTGGGATACCGAAGTCCATAAAAATTTAGCATATTGCATATGCGAAATAGAGAAAACTATTAAGGAAAGAAAAAATGTCAAAAAAATATTCTGAGATACGAAAAAAACTAAATATTATTGTTGACAAGACAACCGGTAATGATTTAGCACATCTGACTCATTATTTTCAGAATCATAAAAACGGGGTTTCACAGTTTTTTAAACCCGCCGCTACAAATTATTTGGCAGAACTTCATTCTAACCTTAACATCATACAAGAGCCCGATTTTCAACATTATTTACCTATAAAATGGGATATTCCTTTTCCACCGCAGGCAAATCCTAAATTCAAATTCATTGATTTGTTTGCTGGTATAGGTGGAATTAGACTTGCTTTTCAAAACCTTGGAGGTAAGTGTGTTTTTACAAGTGAATGGGATACTTACTCAAAGAAAACATACGAAGCAAATTTTGGCGAAGTTCCATTTGGGGATATTACAAAAATTTCGGAAAGGGAAATTCCAGACCATGATATCTTACTTGGGGGATTTCCCTGTCAGCCTTTTTCAATTGCAGGAGTTTCCAAGAAAAATGCATTAGGCAGAGCTCACGGCTTTTTAGACGAAACACAAGGCACCTTGTTTTTTGATGTGGCAAGAATTATAAAACATAAAAAGCCTTCAATTTTCATGTTGGAAAATGTTAAGAATCTTGTCTCTCACGATAAAGGAAAAACTTTTAAAATAATCACGGAAACACTAAAAGAATTAGGATACTCAATTCATTTCAAAGTTTTGGATGGTAAACATTTTGTTCCTCAACATCGGGAAAGAATAATTATTGTTGGTTTTAGAAATCAAATTTTCAAAAATAAAGAAACTTTTGAATTTCCTAAAATGAGCGAAACCAAATTTGCTATTAGGGATATTTTAGAACCTAAAGTAGATGATAAATATACTCTTTCCGCTCATCTTTGGAATTATCTTCAAGAGTATGCTGCAAAACATAAAGCGAAAGGTAATGGTTTTGGTTTCGGATTGACAGATTTAAATGGAGTTTCAAGAACTATGAGTGCGAGATATTACAAAGATGGGGCAGAAATTTTAATTCCCCAAAAAGGCAAATGTCCAAGGCGTCTTACGCCTAGAGAATGTGCAAGGCTTCAAGGGTTCCCAGATACATTTATAATTCCTGTTTCAGATAATCAAGCGTACAAACAGTTTGGAAATTCGGTTGTAACGCCATTAATACAGGCAGTCGGGAAAAACATATTAAAGGAATTTTTTAAAATAAATGGAAAGCATACTATCCAAAGCCATTATCTCAGCCCAACAATCTGAAATTGCTTTTAGCAAATATATAACAGCGAATGACACCGGTGCTACCGGTGGCCATCAAGCCGGCTTTCATATTCATAAACATTCCTGGCAACTTTTTTTTAATAAACCCGGGGAGAAAGGCGGAAATCAAGATAAATTTATTACAATAAAATGGCAGGACGATTTCGAAACAGCTAGTCGATTCATTTATTACGGGACAGGGACAAGAAATGAATATCGTCTTACAAGATTTGGCAAAGGATTTCCATTTTTAGAGGATGAAAATATTGGAGATTTGTTAATAGTATGTAAAAAATCCTCAGATTTCTACGAGGCATTTGTTTTACAAACGGATGAAGATATTGACCAATTCTTTGCTGCATTAAATATTTCGTCTACTGAAACGAATGGAATTATTCCAAAACAATTTAAAGCAACAGCAGAAGATAAACTGATGCAGTGTTTCATTGCCTTTTTGAAATCTTTAAAAGTAGAATTTCCAACAACTGCTGATCTTGCAAATAATTCAAGAAACTGCTACAATGGAGCATACGGCATTAC
>DASRRA010000564.1:0-2234 GCA_035696085.1 Bacteroidia bacterium
AATAGTTACTTCATATGCCTGTGTTTTGTTTTGCTCCTGCTTGCATGTAAAGAGAATACCAAACAAACCTCCAAACAGGTTAACATACAGAGTAAAGAATTTCAGGATAGACTCATCGAGGCGAATAAAATGTATGTGAAACAGGAAAGTGATGAGATTGATCAGTATGTAAGACACAGAGGCTGGAATATGATTACCACCGGCACTGGATTAAGATATATGATTACCTATAATGGAGGTGGCGCTCCTGCTAAATTTGAGCAGATTGCAAAGGTAAATTATAAAATAAGTTTATTAAACGGACAGGTTTGTTATACTTCTGATTCACTTGGTCCGAAAGAGTTTGTTATTGGTGCTGACAACGTAGAAAGTGGCTTGCATGAAGGGATTCAATACATGCATGTTGGAGATAAAGCGACCCTGATTTTACCTTCACACCTGGCGCATGGACTAATTGGCGATGAAACGAAGATCCCGGCAAAAGCTTCTGTTATATATGAGTTGGAACTATTATCAGTAAAAGATCGTGTTAAGAATAAGTAAAATATTTTTTATTATCCTGTTGGTTATATGCGTAGCTTGTAAACACTCAAAGTACAAGGGCTATTCTGAAAACGCGAATGGCTTATTCTACAAATTACAAACGATTGGGGATGGCAAACGCAAGCCCGCAATTGGTGATTATCTGCAATTAGTAATTACCTATAAAACGGAAAGAGATTCTGTTTTTCTTGAATCCAAATCCTACAACGAAACAGGAATGGTTATCCTGCCATTTAAACACTCCTCCTTTATTGGAAGCTTTGAGGAGGGCCTCACCACAATGAATGAAGGGGACAGTGTTTCTTTTATTGTGAATTCTGATTCATTATTTGCAAAATTTTTTAAAACCCCGGTTCCCTATTTTTTAGTAAAAGATAGTGTAGTAAAAATGGAAGTGAGGCTGCATAAGATTTTGAATAAGGAGGAATATGCTGCAGAATTAGACAGATTTAACCAGTTGGTAGAGGATAGAGACATTGAAGAACAGCGCAAATTGCTCACCTACCTGGATACAAATAATACCAAATACTCGATGTTAAAAAACGGAATGTATTATGTTCCGATAAAGCAGGGAAGAGGTACCTGTGCTTGTAATGGAGACGTCTTAAAAATTAATTACAAAGGTTATTTTTTGAATGGGAAACAATTTGAGTCAACCTACGACCGAGGGCAACCTCTTGAATTTACATTTGGAGAACAGGGTCAGGTTATAAAAGGGTTGGAAACAGCAATAAGTTTAATGAATGAAGGTGAGAAAGCAAAATTTATTATACCTTCGCAACTTGCTTATGGGGGGGATGGATCTTCAACCGGAATTATTCCACCATATACAACTGTTATTTATGAAATAGAGCTAGTAAAACTAAACTAAAATCAACAATAAAATTAAAATGAAAAAACAATTTTTTAAAATGGTGATGACTGCGGTAGCTATTGGATCTTTAATGACTGGCTGCAAGAACTCACCTTATCCGGGTTATGAAGAATCAGAAACAGGAATATATACAAAATATTATAAGCATGATGAAAATGGTGTAAAACCAAAAGAAGGTGATGTATTGCAAGTAGTATTGGTTGTTAAAACAGATAAGGATTCCATTTTAAGTAATTCAAAAGAGCACGATGATATGCGTCCGGCAGGAATGGATTATTTTGAAATGCAATTTTCAAAAGCACCTTTCAAAGGAAGTATCCAGGATGGATTATCAACGATGTCCGTTGGAGATAGTGCCAGCTTTTTAATTCCGGTGGATTCTATGTTTAAGTCAAGACCAATGCCTCCGTTTCTGAAAAAAGGTTCCATGTTAACATACGAAGTGATGCTTAAAAAAATTACCAGTAAAGAGGATGTAATGAAGGAGCAGGTGAAGAAGCAACAAGAGCAAATGGCAATGGCTGAATTGAGCAAAAATGAAGAACCAAAAATACTTGCACGTTATATAGAAGAAAATAAAATCACTGCAAAACCAACGAAAAGCGGACTTTATTACATTGAATTGAAAAAAGGAAATGGTCCAAAAGCAAAAATTGGAGATGTCATTAAAGTGAATTATACCGGACGTTTATTGGATGGAAGAGTGTTTGATACCAACAGCAAAGAAGTAGCACAGTCATCAGGTACTTACCAACAAGGAAGACCTTATGATGTTCCTGCTGAATTTCCACTTGACTCTAATCGGTTATTCAAAGGA
>DASRRA010000565.1:0-1592 GCA_035696085.1 Bacteroidia bacterium
GGCGCCGGGCCGCCGCTTCTTGTTTTATTTCTCCATTTTGTAGATGAATAACCATCTGTACCAAGATAAAGTGTTGCAAGAATTTTTGCCTGGCCGGAAGTGTAGAACTGTGCTCTGCGATCTGTATTGCCTGAAGGATCGGAAAAGAGATCAACAAATTGTTGTGTATGACGCAAACCACCCCAGTTACCGCTCGTGCCCGAAACACTTCCTGGTACTGCTGCAGGACCATGTGTAAGATAAGTAGTACCACCCCAATTTTGTGTATAAGTGCCATCATAAGCGATGGTGAAAATATTTTCATCTGTATTCAGATTATTGTCCGCAATTGTCAATTCCCTGTAATTGGGGTGCAACGTGTATAGACTTGTGAGTTTGTTGCAATAAGTAATAGCTTCTGTGTATTTTGCTGTGCCGGTATATACTTCAGCATTCAGGTACATTCTTGCAAGTAATGCCCATGCAGCCGCCTGGTCGGCTCTGCCATATTCATTTTGTTTCGGAGCGATCAATTCTGTTTCTATTGCTTTTAATTCTGATTCTATATAAGTAAACAAATCTTTACGGCTTTTTTGGTTGGGAATTCCCGTTCCAACTCCATCTGCTTCTGTAACAAAAGGAACGTTGCCATATAAGTCCATCAATACCCAATATTGATAAGCTCTTAAAAATCTTGCTTCCGTTTTATATTTACGGATGCTGTCGGCGCTTGCAGCAGGAATATTTCTTTCCGTTAATTTTTCATCAGATGCCTGCCGGATAAAATCATTAACCAATGTAATTTGAAAGTATGCCCTGAAATAAACGCCGCTAATAATGGCATTGATTGGCGACCAACTCATTTCTTTAAGTCCTCTTACACCAGCATCGTTTTGCCATGTCCATGCTGCTTCATCAGTCGTTAATTCCTGAAGATTCCAATACAATCTTAAAAAATCTGAGTTACCCTCATCATTAATTATTTGCGGTGGAATATCAGGACTACCCGTGCCACCCGAATTTCCTGTTAATGCAAAGGCTGCATAAATTTTTGCTAATGCCTGTTTGTATCCAGCTGATGTGCTGTATACAGATTCAGCTGTTATATCATTTGTTGGTAATAGATCCAGCTTTTTTGTACAGGACAAAACAAAGCCTGAAACAATAGCAGCTGAAATTATTTTTAAGAATTTATATTTTTTCATAAAAATTTATTGAATGAATTAAAAATCTACGTTAATCGCTAAAGCAAATGTTCGTGGTCTTGGATAAAAATTATTGTCAATACCGTTACTTATTTCCGGATCCAATCCTTCGTATTTTGTTATAACAAATACATTTTGAACGGAAGCGCTTAACCTGAGGCCTGCTTTTTTATGATCCAGTATTTTACCAAAATCATATCCGACATTCAGATTGTCCATTCTTAAAAAAGAAGCGTTCTGAATATAATAATCACTTAAAATTTGTTGATCACTTCCTACAAACTTTGTTTTCAAATAATGCGATGATCCATTATATAAAACAGAGTTACCGATAAATTGATTTAATACACCGGTAGAACTAAATGTGTTATTATAAACATAATTATCAAATGAAGCCCTCATTACAAA
>DASRRA010000566.1:0-19946 GCA_035696085.1 Bacteroidia bacterium
TCAGTTGCTTCTTTTGATTTGATTTTTTCATAGTCAGGACCGTATTGTTTTTCAAGTTCCTCGGTTCTGTACAATTTCAATTTATCATATTTTGGCAATAAGCCGCCACGAAGCTTTTTAATGGTATCTGGAATTTCTTTGTTTAAATGATCAAACACAAAAGCAATCAAACGCTCCATGAAATCCATTACGAACTCTTTTGATTTTCCTCTGAATTCAAAATCCACTTGCGTGAATTCAAATAAGTGACGTCCGGTATCTTTTCTATCAGCTAACTCTAAACGCACGTTTGGTGATACGATATAAATAGCATCCAACTCTGGGTTCATCAAGGCCAATTGTTTATGAAAAATCATGGATTTAGTTAAACTCCATTGTTGTTCTGCGTAGTGAATGCTTGCATCTACTACACTGTGGTTTAATGGGTCGGTGATAGGCGATAACATCAAAGGCATGATTTGAGTCAATTTATTTTGATACATGAACTCATGGGTTGCTCTGATAATTCCTTGTTGTACGGTTAAGATGTCTTTAATCCCTGGCGCCTGAATTTTCTTCAGGGTACTTTGCAATGCCGTTGTTTTGTCTAATGTTGCTTCCATAGCTATTTTAAAATTGTTAGTGATTTTCGATTTATTTTTTGACAAAGATAGATCGCAAAACAATTCATTATAAAAAATTCAATAAAATCAAATAATTATTATGAAAATGATAAAATAAATTGATATTCATTATATTTGTGATAAAATAGACCTGAAATTATGAGCCAAAATTTTCAACTTGATAAACTAGATCGCCAGATTCTTTCCATGTTAATGGTAGATTCAACGATTCCCTACACGGATATTGCAAAAGAACTGGTGATTTCTGCTGGAACAGTTCATGTACGCATGAAAAAACTAATAGAGACCGGTGTAGTCATGGGTTCACATCTGGAGATCAATCCTGCCAAAGTTGGCTATGATATATGCGCTTTTCTGGGTGTGTTCCTGGAAAAAGGCTCGGAATATAATGATGCTGTGGCACGTTTAAAAAAAGTACCGGAAGTAGTAGAGCTGCATTATACGACCGGCGCCTGGAGTATGTTCGCCAAGATAATTTGCCGCGATACGCAACATTTAAGAGAAGTATTGAACGAACACATACAAGCGATAAAAGGCGTACAACGAACGGAAACATTCATTTCCCTGGAACAAAGTATTAAACGACAAGTAGAAGTGAAATTGAAAAAATAGCATACCGTAAAATAAAACAACGATACCGTTAGTTAATTTATCCTGGACAGCTATTGTTGAAACACTTTTCTTTGCATTTGAGTTAACTATAAGATTCTTTGATGAAGTATTTTTTTGCCATTGCGTTTTCATTTCTTTTTTCCATTCCACTTTTCTCGCAATCAAGTAAGGACGAAGCAAGGCTTGATATGTTGGATATCTCTATTAATGGAATATCAAAACAGCAAGCGGATACTGTTAGATTAATAAGGAATTACTTAAGTAGCATCCACAAGATAGAATCTGAATGGATTGATTCTACAACTTTCCAAATGGATAGTGTCAATATATCAATTAAAAAATCAGCTGTTATGGTATATGCTGTTTGTTCTTTTGGCAAAGAATACCTACCGGTAAAACTTCGGATGTACTATCGGGATGGACAAATAACGTATGCACAAGTTACGGAAACTAGTAAAACAAGTGATTTGCAGAGCTATTCTGCATTTTATTATTCAAATGATCGGATTATTTATAGGGATTATATGTCAACTGTTAGAGCCTGTATGGTGGGTGGTGGCGCATCCGATAAGGGGTACAATACGGCAATTACAACAGAATTTTTAGAGAAATTTATTACGATGCTTATGGAAAAAGCGCATAAAAAGAAACATCATTTACGAACGCATTAAGGTATTACGTTTTGAAACAGAATACCCTAACTTTATACAAATTAATAACAGTAAAATCTAAAAAACAAAAAACAAACAAATGAAAACAATCAGAACTACTTTACTATGTTGCTTCCTACTTGTACTAAATATAACTTCTTTTGCACAAGAATTATTGGATAAAGTTCCATCTACCAAAGAAGAATTTGTTGCAAGTGAAAAAAAAGTGATCAACACGATCAATTGGTTAGAAAACACACCGCTGGGTACAGAGGATGATAAACGTAAAAGTCAGAGTGCACTTTTTATTGCATGGGTATCCGGAGCACCAACTGTTTCTCTTGAAATAAATGCGAATGTTTTACCTTTCACCGAAAAGAATAAGGACTTATTAATTATTTTTATGGCAGGTGCAACCAAGTATTGCCTGGAAAATAGCTATTCTAGTGATGCAGTTAAATATACCACAGCAGGAATTAAAAGCGCGATAAAAGTCTACAAGAAAGGTATGAGCATCCAAAAGGACAAGGCAATGGAAAAAATTATAAAGACGGATGAAAGCGGAGGGTTGGAAAAATGGGTGCGTGAGCAATTGGCAAAAAAATAAATTAAATTAACGATTTTTTCATACAAAATTGTGTTTGGTCGATCTCTTCGAATCCCATATAAAATTTTATTCGATTAAAAATTAACCAATCGTATAGAAGGTAAAATCGCTGAATGCTTGTTTTGACGCATTGTCTAGAGCGGGTGCTCGAAAAATAAATTTGTTTTCCAAAAAACTTTTACCGTATCTTTGTGACGTAAAAATTACAACAATGAAAAAAGTAACTACATATTTCTTCTTTTATCCCTTTTATAACGAAACCAAACGAGGATTCTAGTAAGAAGTATGTAATCAACATAAAAATTTACAAGCGGGTCCAGCAAATGACCCGCTTTTTTTTTGACAATAAAAAACACAATGACAAAAGACAAGATGCGTAATTTTAAAGTAGCAATTTTCGGCACCGCGGCCTCCTACCATGATTTAGCCGCTAAAAAATTTTATGGACAGGATGTGGATATCGTTGAATGCGGAACCTTCCGTCATTGCTGCGATATGCTCAAAGGAAATCACGCAGATTATGCCGTGATGGCCATCGAAAACTCCTTAGCAGGAAGCATATTGACCAATTACAATTTAATTGATGAGTATAAATTTCGCATCATTGGAGAGCAATATTTACGTATTGAATTGAACCTACTGGCATTGGAAGGTGTAAAGATGGAAGAAATAGAATACATCCATTCTCATCCTATGGCTTTGGCGCAGTGCACCAGTTTTCTCGCGCAATACCCGCATATTAAAATTGTTGAGCAAGGTGATACGGCCTCTTGCGTAAAAAACATCGCTGCGAAGAACCTTAGAAACACAGCTGCTTTGGCCAATAAATATGCATCAGAAAAATATGGTGTACCTGTTTTACATGCAGGTATTGAGAATAACAAACAAAATTTTACGCGTTTCATGATCCTCTCGAAAGGAGATGCATGCCCGGAATCACCTAACAAGGCTTCGGTTTGCTTCCGCTTGAGACATGAAGTAGGTTGCCTCGTTGAAATTTTAAATGTGTTCAAACAAAATCAAATCAGCTTGTCTAAAATTCAAAGTGTGCCGGTAATGGGCCATCCCAATGAATACTCTTTTCACACAGATGTAGAGTGGACCAAGTATGAACATTTTCAAAATGCCATTTCAACTATAAAAAATGAAGCCAATACGGTTTCCGTATTAGGTGAGTATATCAAAGCATCCATTAGTCAATCTTAAAATTTTAAAAAAATAGATCTTATGAGTTCTTTACTAAAAATTACACCGATCCAGCAATGGCATAAAAATGATAAACGTCCGCTTATCATCAGTGGCCCTTGCAGCGCAGAAACAGAATCACAAATGCTGACAACAGCGAAAGCAATTGCAGCCATCGATAAAAATATTATTTTCAGAGCCGGTATCTGGAAACCCCGTACACGTCCAAATTCATTTGAAGGTATTGGGACCGTGGGTTTGGAATGGATGAAAAAAGTAAAAGCCGAAACAGGAATGCTAACCGCTACGGAAGTAGCCAACGGCGCACACGTGGAGGAATGTTTAAAACATGGTGTGGATATCTTGTGGGTAGGTGCAAGAACAACGGTTAACCCGTTCTCTGTACAGGAAGTGGCTGATGCCCTTAAAGGCGTTGATATTCCGGTATTCGTAAAAAATCCAATTAACCCGGATTTGCAATTGTGGTTGGGTGCTTTGGAGCGTATCAATTATGCAGGAATCACAAAGATTGCTGCCATTCACAGAGGATTCCATTCGTATACCAATACACCATTCAGAAATGCACCGAATTGGGAGTTGGCTGTGGAAATGAAACGCCTGTGCCCGGATTTGCCAATGATTTGCGACCCAAGCCATATTTGTGGTAACACGGAATTGATCCCTTACATCTCTCAAAAAGCATTAGATATGGATATGTATGGGTTAATGATTGAAACACATTGCACACCATCTGTTGCATTGAGTGATGCAAAACAACAGTTGACACCGGCTCAATTAGCAGAACTATTAGGGAAATTAGTGGTTCGCCAGGCGAATTCGGATAACCCTGATTTCAAAAATAAATTGGAAACATTGCGTGAATCCATTAACAAAGCGGATGATGAGCTAATGCATACGCTGGCAGGCAGAATGAAAGTGGTGGAGAAAATAGGAGAATACAAAAAACAAAACAATGTGACAATTTTACAAACGACCCGCTGGGAAGAGCTGTTGAATGAGCGCATCAATATGGGTGCGATGATGGGCTTAAGTGAAGAATTTGTACGTACACTATTTGTGCTGATTCACGAAGAATCCATTCGTAAGCAAACAGAAATCATGAATCAAAACCTGGCTGCTGAAAAGTTGTCTAAATAATGTGTAATTTCAGGCGATAAAATTTAATTACGTTATGAAAATTACAATTGTAGGATGCGGTAACATGGGACTTATTTATGCGAAAGCATTTTTAAAGTACAACATCGTTTCTCAACAGGATCTGCTTTTAGCGGAAAAGAACGAAACCAGGAAACAGGAATTGATCGGGATGAATATCGGGCAGGTTTGCTTGGTGAATGATCCCCGTATTTCGGAGAGTGATATTGTTATCCTGGCCGTAAAACCTCAGGATTTCGACGCGCTTAGCAAAGAATTGAGACAGGTACTCAAAACAAAAAATATCCTGGTATCCATTATGGCGGGTATGAAAATACAACGCATTGAGGATGCCCTGAATCAGAAAAGCATTGTGCGCGCGATGCCCAATTCACCTGCGGAATTAGGGATGGGCATGACCGCTTTTACAGCGCATAACACTTTGCCAATTGAACAGGTGCGTAAAGTGGAAACCTTACTGGCAACAACCGGCAAAGCGGTTTTCCTGGAAGGTGAACACCTACTGGATGCAGTTACAGCATTGAGCGGCAGCGGCCCAGCTTACTTCTTTTACATTGTGAAACACATGATAGAAGCCGGTAAAAAAATGGGCTTTGATGAAGTGTCTTCTGCCATGCTTGTGAAGCAAACCATGCTGGGGGCTTTTCATCTAGTAAACAATGCGAACAAATCATTGGACGACCTAATTAAGGCAGTTGCATCCAAAGGTGGTACAACGGAAGCTGCGCTCAATACATTTGAGAAAAATAAAATAGGAGAGGGGCTGCAGGAAGGTATTGTAAGTGCAAGAGACAGGGCAACGGAATTATCGAAATAAAATAAAAACAGCTAACCTTAAACGTTAGCTGTTTTTTTTGCCGTTCGTATTTCTTCCAAGATCACCTTTCTGTCATCGATTAATTTAGAGACGGTGTCATGCTCTTTTTTTACCAGTCGTAGCAATCGCCAATTACCCAAAATCTTTTTCATTACCACTTTGAAGCGAAGTGCAAAAACTCCCAATATAGGAATCAGCAAGGCATACAAAGCTAAAATTGACCAATTGCGGAAAACCAAAGCAACTGCTAAAAGTTGGATCCCATAAAAGAGAAGCCATATAAACATAGCAAGGTTGGAATAAACGGAAGCATAAAACTCCACGTTCTTGATATTTTTATCACTGAATCTTTTTGCCAAATAATAAGGCAAACAATTGAACAAAAGTGCCAGTGCATAAATAGGGACACCAATATAGATCATCAAACTATCTTTTATAGTTGTAAAAACATTCATTTTGTTGATCGAGTCGGGATTTAATAAATGATCGCGTAAACCCAGTGCATGAAGTTGATCGATGTAGGCCTCTATTTTCGATTTTAACGATTGGTGAAGATCCGGATGATTAGCATTTAGCGTATTGACCATTGCTGCCATTTCCGCACTAGCTTTGTATTGCTGGTTTAGATTATTTGCGTTTCCTGCTTTTTGTTTGATCCATTCTTTTGTATAGATTTCTTCCAAACCGGCAACCAGTTTCTCATCAGCCGGATTGTCAATAATTACCAAATGTTCCTTCATCTTTGCTTCCAGCGCCCGAGTAAATTCATTGATGGTTTTAATGGAATCAGCACTATAAGCATCTTTGTAAGGTAAAATGGATAATGGTTTTCCAAAATCAAGAACGGCTTTACTTCTGAATTTTTTTGCATTCGTGTAATTAATACCCACCGGGATAACCAGTATATCCTTTCTAAAATCAATGGAAGCAGCGGTTTGGAAAACGATGCGTGACAATCCTTTTTTCAACGGGCGCAAACGTCGTTCCTGTATACAAATCCCTTCCGGAAACATCATGATGGCTTGGTCGGTTGACAACAATTCCTTGCATTCTTCAAAGGTTTTGTCATTTTTCTTCACATTCCCGTAGCCCTCTTGCAAGCGGTACACTGGGCTAATATTTAATTTATCCAGGATCCATCGGGAGAAGGCACCTTTAAACACATCACCCCGGGCAAAAAATCGCACCTCGCGTTTGATGGTCATACCAATCAGTACAGGGTCCATAAAGGCATTCACATGATTGGGTGCAAATACTACCGGTTTTCCTTTAGGGATATTTTCCAAACCCAGGTAGTCAAATTTGTAATAAACCCGACAGAAAATATTGGTAAGCAGTTTTGTTAAATAATAAATCAGTTTCAAAATGGACGCAAATTAGTTGAACTCAGTTTATCTGGAGAAGCTTAATCTTTTTCCTTTTTTTGTTTCATCAAATACACCGTTTTCATAAACCATATGACCATTTATGAATGTGTGTGTGACCGCTGAATGAAAAGTTTGTCCTTCAAACGGGCTCCAGCCGCATTTTGATAAAATGGTATCACTTGTTACTGTAGACGTTTTATTCAAATCAACCAAAACTAAATCTGCAAAGTAATTTTCACGAATGTAGCCTCGCTTTTCAATTTGAAAACAATCGGCAACAGCATGCGCCATTTTTTCTGCAATTTTTTCAAGTGTAATTTTTTTCTGGTGATGTAATTCCAGCATAGCATTTAATGTATGCTGCACCAATGGGCCACCTGATGGAGCTTTTAAGTAGGTTTGTGATTTTTCTTCTTTTGTGTGTGGTGCATGGTCTGTTGCAATCACATCAATTTTATTATCCAACACGGCTTTTAATATGGCATCACGATCACTGCTTTTTTTGATGGCAGGGTTCCATTTAATCCAATTGCCTTTTGTTTTGTAATCTGCATCACTGAACCATAAGTGATGGATGCAGGCTTCTGCTGTAATTCGTTTTTCTTTTAATGGTTTGGAATTATCAAAGAGTTCGGTTTCTTTAGCCGTAGATATGTGTAAAATATGCAAACGTGTATTGTGCTTCTTTGCTAGAGCTACCGCCATAGAGGAAGATTTGTAACAAGCTTCTTCACTACGAATCAGGGGATGACATTCAATCGGAACAGCATCACCATATTTTTCTTTATAAACTTCTGAGTTGTGCCGGATGGTTGCTTCATCTTCGCAATGCGTCGCGATCAGCATTTTGCATTTGGAGAACAAGGCTTCCAATGTTTCTTTGTTATCCACCAGCATATTGCCGGTTGATGAGCCCATAAACACTTTCACCCCGCATACATTTTTTGCATCTGTATTTAATACTTCCTCAATGTTATCATTGGAGGCACCCATGTAAAAAGAGTAATTGGCTAATGATACTTGTGAGGCACGGGTAAATTTTTCTTCCAGTAAAACATTTGTAAATGTGTTGGGGACGGTATTGGGCATTTCCATATAGGAAGTAACACCACCTGCAACAGCTGATTTTGCTTCTGTATAAATCTCTGCTTTGTGGGTTAAACCAGGTTCACGGAAATGCACCTGGTCATCTATACAACCTGGAAATAAATACTTTCCTGTTGCATCAATAATTTTATCGGCCGCAGAAACTTCACCTGGATTTGTAATTTTTTGAATGATTTCATTTTCAATCAAAACATCACCTTTGGTTATTTTTCCTTCATTAACAATAAATGCATTTTTTATAAGTGTTTTCATTAAAATGTAACGTTGAATTTTAGTTCGTCTTTTCCTCTGAGAATGGTTACTTGTATAGTTTGCCCCTTTTCAAAAACATACAAGGCTTTCATATAATCATTCAAATTGTTGATGATGCAGTGTTCCATTTTTATGACAATGTCGCCTGCTTGCAAACCGGCTTTTGATGCAGGCCGTGCATTGGTTACCGCATCGATACGCATACCGGTGCCTTCAAAAGCATAATCGGGCATTACACCCATTGTCACTTTAAAAGTACGAATTTCCGGGCTTGTATTTTTTGTCAATTGAAATTCAAGCTTAGGAAGTGTTTGTGTTTTTTCAATTAAGCGTATGATATATTGTAGCACTGCTTGTTCTCCGGAAAAATTGATTTTTTCCACATCATCACTTGGCCGGTGATAATCGTGATGTTGTCCGGTAAAGAAATGAAGAACCGGAATATTTTTTAAGTAAAATGAAGTTTGATCGGAAGGTCCGATTCCGGAGCTGTCTTTTTTTAGCTTGAACTCTCCACCCAGTGTGTTTAACAGCGGCACCCATTCCCTGGCGGTACCCACGCCACTGATAATTAATTTTTTGGTGGAATCATTTAATCGTCCAATCATATCCATATTGATCATGTAATTCACTTGTTTAAAATCAATGGTGGGTGCTTCACAATATTTTTTTGAACCAATTAATCCAAGCTCTTCTCCTGAAAAACAAATGAATAAAAAATTGAATTTTTCTTTTTGTTTATTTTGTGAAAAATAATTCGCCAGTGCCAATACACCGGCAGTGCCGGAAGCATTGTCATCGGCTCCATTGTGTACTTCTCCTTTAGCATCCGGTTGAAGGGAGTTACCATCTTCTCCCAATCCTAAGTGATCAAAGTGCCCTCCGATAATAACCGTGTTCTTCGCCTGATTATCAAGGTAACCAACTACGTTTATTCCTGAGCAGTCTCTGCCACCTATGGTATCGTGTATGTTGAGGGGTTTTTTAAAGTGAAATGGATAGAGAAACGAACCATTTTGTCCTTTGGGTTGTAGTCCTAATTTGCTAAATCGTTTGGAAATAAAATCAGCAACTTCTTTCTCTTCTTTGGAGCCCGTTGCTCTTCCTTTTTGTTTATCGCTGGACAGATAAGCAATGTCGGTTTTCAGTTCTTGCAGGGGAATGGATTGAGAATGGGCGAGTAAAAAAAAACAGCAACCGAAAAGGAGGAAGATCGTTTTCATAAAAATGATCAGGTGATTTTCATAAAACGCATTTTCAATACACCGATGATGGCCTCTTTAAATATACCGCTGCTCATCTTGGAATTACCAATGATCCGGTCTTTAAATGTGATGGGCACCTCTACTAATTTAAACCCTAGTTTATAAGCGATGTATTTCATCTCAATTTGAAAAGCATAGCCGATGAATTTTATAGAATCAAAATTAATTCGTTCAAGCACTTTGCGTTTATAGCACTTGAAGCCGGCTGTGGTATCGCTTACATTTATCCAAAGGATGGTACGTACGTATACAGAAGCAAAATAAGACATGAGTATCCTGCCAAGGGGCCAATTTTGGACTTTTCCACCTTTTACATACCGGGAACCAATAGCTACATCGGCCCCGTCAACACAGGCTTGGCGCAAGCGTATCAGATCATCCGGATCGTGAGAAAAATCACAATCCATTTCAAAAATATATTCGTAGGAGCGTTGCAGTGCCCATTTAAAACCATGCATATAAGCTGTACCTAAACCCAGCTTACCTTTACGTTCTTCAATAAATAAGCGGTTGGGATACTGACTCATAAGGCTTTTCACAATGGCTGCCGTTCCATCCGGTGATCCGTCGTCCACAATTAATAAGTCAAATGCTGGTTGCAATGAAAACACTTTGTGAATCATTTGCTCAACGTTCTCTTTTTCGTTATAGGTTGGTATGATGACTAAGCTATCTGACAACGTATTAAATTTTTGAAGACGAAGATACAGCAAATTCAGCAATCACAGACCTTTTAACGAGATTTTAAGAGAGGAGAATAATTTATGATAGTTGAATTGTCTGACCTTGATTTACAGGTAAATAGAGCGTTTGCCCCTGAAGAGAGCCCCTGATTATAGTTATCAACATTTATTAACACAAATGGCCGTTTTATTTAATAGCCCCATTAATTATTTCTTCTACCACAGCAGGTTCCAATAGTGTAGAGGTATCGCCCAGGTTGTTTACGTCACCTTCGGCAATTTTTCTTAAAATTCTACGCATGATTTTTCCGCTTCTGGTCTTTGGAAGGCCGCTTACTACCTGTATTTTATCAGGTTTAGCGATGGGGCCGATCGATTTGATTATTTCCGAAAGAATTTCCTGGCGTAAGGTGTCGGGATTTTTATCCTTGTTCGTAGAGATGACATAAGCATAAATGCCCTGCCCTTTAATATCATGCGGATACCCCACAACTGCTGATTCAACAATATCTTCGTGCATGTTGATGGCACTTTCTACTTCTGCCGTTCCAATGCGATGACCGCTGATGTTCATCACATCATCCACACGGCCGGTGATGCGGTAGTAGCCGTCTTCATCTCGTCGGCAACCATCTCCGGTGAAGTATAAATTTTTGTAGGTGCTAAAGTAAGTTTCTTTGCATCGTTTGTGATCACCATAAGTAGTGCGAATAATGGAGGGCCATGGAAATTTAATACATAAATTTCCTTCCACGCCGTTTCCGGTAATTTCTTTTCCTTTTTCATCTACCAACAGGGGTTGTACACCTGGTAAGGGCAGTGTGGCAAAACTGGGCTTTGTTTTCGTAATACCGGCAAGCGGTGAAATCATAATACCGCCGGTTTCCGTTTGCCACCAGGTATCCACAATGGGGCATTTGTCTTTACCGATATTCGTGTTGTACCAGTGCCAGGCTTCTTCATTGATGGGTTCACCCACACTGCCCAATACACGCAGGGAGCTCAGCTTATAAGGTGTAACATACTGCAAACCGGTTGCTTCTAAGGCACGGATAGCAGTAGGAGCTGTATAGAATATGGATACCTTGTATTTATCAACTACCTGCCAAAACCGGCTCGCATCGGGAAAAGTAGGTATACCCTCGAAGATCACCGATGTAGCGCCGGTTAATAAAGGACCGTAAATAATATAGGAATGCCCGGTTATCCAGCCTACATCCGCTGTACACCAATAGATATCACGCTTTTCGTGATCATATTGAAATACATTTTCAAACGTGTATTGCGCGAAGATCATGTATCCTCCGCAGGTATGCACCACTCCTTTGGGCTTTCCAGTTGATCCGGAAGTGTAAAGGATAAAAAGCATATCCTCTGCATTCATTACTTCAGGTGCACAATCGGTGGTTACTTGTCGCATTTCATCATGCCACCAGATATCCCGCCCTTTTTGCATAGGGGTGGATGTTTCTTTACGTTCGTATACAATTACTTTTTCAACAAAATCAATTGCCTTTACCGCATCATCCACCACTTCTTTTAAAGAAATGGTTTTAGGGCCGCGAATAGCAACATTCGACGTAATAACTACCTTGCAGGTGCAATCATTTATGCGGTCGGCCAGGGCATTCGCTGAAAAGCCCCCAAATACAACCGTAAAAACGGCACCAATGCGCGCACAGGCCAATACGGCAATGGTTAACTCCAAGACCATGGGCATATAAATGCAAACGCGATCGCCTTTTTCAACCCCGTTTTTCTTTAATACATTGGCAAATTTGCAAACCCGCTCATGCAGCTCGCGATAGGTGATTTGGACGGCTTTCTCAGTAGGATCGTTAGGTTCCCAATAAAAAGCTACTTGATTGCCACGGGTCGGTAAGTGCCTATCCAGACAGTTTTCGGTAATATTTAGTTGTCCTCCAATAAACCATTCTATCTTCGGTTCTTCAAAATTCCATTTTAAAACCCTGTCCCATTTCTTTTTCCATGTAAATTCGTTGGCCAGGTCTGCCCAAAATTTTTCAGGATTTTCGATACTTGCTTTATATTGTTGTTGGTAGTGGTCAAAGGATGTAATACGTGCCATAAGAGCTGGTTGATTGTGCAGGTCAATATTAGTAAAAAAAATGTAAAAAACGGAGATAGCAGCATTGGGTTTTTGCGTGAAAAAATTGCAATAAGGCATGAAATATGGGCCTTCCTGTAATTAGAACAATAGCTGCGTGACGTGTAAGGTCTGCAACATGCGCCGCTAATAACAGCCTACAGAATGAGAAGACTAACATCTAAAAAGCATGTGGTATTTTTTCCGCAAATCGAGTATATTGCATCAACAAAACTAAACTAAAAGCCATGAAAACCATTCTTGTTCCAACAGATTTTTCAGAAGCTGCCCGCAATGCTTCTGAATATGCAGTTGCCTATGCGAAGGAATTTGCATACAAACTACTGCTGTGTCATATTTATCATCTTCCTGTGATGTCCGTTCCTGAAGAGCCTTTATTGGTACTTGAAAGTCCGAAAGTGCTAAGAAAAAATCAATTGGAATCGTTAAACGAAGAAGCGGATTTGCTGACAAAGAATACAGCTGTTCCGATTGAATGCAGAGTATCTGAAGGATTTGCCGTAGATGAAATTCTGGATATCGAAAAAGAAACACAACCTGAATTCATAGTAATGGGTATGGAAACAGAAGGTGCATTCAGTGAATTAATCATTGGAAGTATTGCTACCGATGTAATCCGAAAAACAAAGAGCCCTATTTTATTGGTTCCTGAAAAGGCAAAATTTAAAAAGATCAATAAAATAACACTGGCTTATGATTACAACTTGAAACAGGATGTGGAAACCCTGGCACCATTGAGAGCATTAATTAAGCAAAGCAATGCGCAGCTTTGTATTCTGAATGTAGGTAAAGTTGATTTTGAAAAGGATGCTGAAAAGGCAATCGCAGGCATTAAATTGGAAAAATATTTTGAGGGTATACCCTATTCTACTCATTTTACCGAAAATGAAGATTTTACAGCCGCAGTTAATAATTTTATTGAATCTTCAGCCACTGATTTGATTGTAATGATACCTCATAAACATAGTTTTTTGGAAAGGTTGTTTAAAGAAAGCCATACCAAGAAAATAGCCTTTCATACCAATATTCCACTCTTAACCCTTCCAGAATTAAAGAGTTGATCAATGAAAGAGGGTTATAGTTTATACTAACCCGCAGCTTTATTAGAGCTGCGGGTTAGTTTATTCCTTAAAAAAAAGGATTGCCTTGCAACCTTTTGTAAAGCTTTTGTGTCTCACATACAAGCAAATATATTTAACAAAGCAATCTCTCAGCTTATACTGGATTTTTATAAAAAATGGAGATCAATAATTTATTGATTTTCAGGTTCGTATTAAGAATTAGTTGTTAATTTTGCAATCTATTTTAACAAATATTTTATTTTTAGAATGATCGTGAAAAGATTTACATCCCAATTTATCCGATTTACGAATTGCAAAGGGCGCTCTTTCAAAGCTGTTCCTGTTTTGGTTGCTTTTTTATTTTTCACGAAGGCATCTTTCTCTCAGTTACAAACGGACGCAACCGCCAATCTAACCACCCTGGTTCAAAACATCATTGGTCCAGGATATAACGTTTCAAATATTAAATTAAACTGTGCTCAAGGTGCTTATGCGACATTTACAAGCGGCGGTACACTGGGAATAAATAGCGGAATTTTATTGTCAACCGGACAAGCAAGCACAGCTAAACCACCCAATAATAACCGCAGAACTTCTTTTACAAATGGAACTCCCGGAGATACACAGCTGGATGTGATTTTAGCAGGTACAGAAACCTATGATGGTTGCGCCCTGGAGTTTGATTTGATCCCTTCGTGTGATACATTAAAAATTAAATATGTATTCGCCACTGAAGAATATCCGGATTATGTAAATGGTACATTCAACGATATCTTTTGCTTTTTTGTATCGGGCCCGGGTATTAATGGAACGAAGAATATTGCAACGGTTCCGGGTACAAATACACCGGTTACTATCAATTCTATCAATAACACCACAAATAGCCAATATTTCGTGGATAACATGAACAATTCAAAGGGAACACAATTCAATGGGTTCACAAAACCATTGATGGCCTTTACGCCTGTTACAGCTTGCAGCACATACCATCTTAAAATTGTGATTGCTGACGTAACGGATCCTGCTTATGATTCAGGAGTATTTATTGAAGCTGGTTCCATAACCTGCTCACCGGTTATTTATAACAATCTTGCAACAAATGTAAATGGCGTAAGAGGTTGTCAAAATGGAAATTTTACTTTCTGCAGAACGGGGGATAGGACAAACCCTTACGTTGTAAATTACACAATCGGAGGTACTGCTGTAAATGGGGTTGATTATCAAACACTGCCGGGTTCAGTCACGATACCTGCCGGGCAAGAATGTGCCACGGTAGAAGTAGTGCCCATGCCAAGTGGTTCACCAAAGCCATTAAAAACCATTGAAATTACCTATAAATACGGGTTTTGCCCGGAACCCAATACCATTGTACTCACGCTTACAGACCCTATCCCATTGGACGCAGGCCCTGATAAAGTGTTTTGTTCGGGTGACAGTACTGTTTTTGGTCCCAGAGGAACGGGCACAAGCACTACATTTCAATGGACGCCCGCAACAGGCTTGAACAACCCGAATATTGCAAGACCTACGGTTACATTAACCAATAATACAAATGCTGACATAACGTATAAATATGTATTAAAAGCAACCGTTACAGCCACAAAATGCGAGGCTTTTGATACGGTGGCTATCACCGTGAAACCGCATCCAATGGCTAAGTTTTACGACATCAGTACGTCGCATTGTTTAAATTCGATTACTTCATTCAGGGATACATCCACCGCTATCGCGGGAACTTCTATTGTTGATTGGTATTGGGAATTTGGCAATAACTTGTTTGATACTGTTCGCCATTCTTCCACAACGTACACACAAGCGGGTATCTATAATGTAAGATTAGTGGTTACGGATAACAATGGCTGCGTAGACGACACGATTATGCCAATTGAAGTATTTCCGCTTCCAGAAGCTGATTTTAAAGCTGTAAGCGCTTGCCTCGGAGATTCTGTGTCATTTGTAAATACAACAACTGTAAGTGGAACTGGTACCGTTTCACAATGTCTGTGGCATTTTGGAGATGGGGGAACCTTTATCGTTGCCAATAATCCAAAGCATTTATATGACCCAACCAGCGGTATTAAAACGTATAATGTTCAGTTAATTGCCACTTCTAACAGAGGATGTATTGGAACAGTGATGAAACCAATTGAAATATATCCTAAACCTACGGTTGATTTTAAAGTAAACAATGTTTGTCTTTTTGCAGAACTCAAGTTTAACAACTACTCAGACGGAAATCTAAGTTTCTGGAGTTTTGGGGATGGAACAACTTCGTCAAACAGAAACCCGACAAAAGTTTATGCTACTAGTGGAGTGAAAACTGTGAAACTTCAGGTGACAAATAATTTCGGTTGCGTAGATTCTTTGACAAAACCACTAACCGTTTTTCCGCAGCCTAAATTTAATTTTAGTGCAAAAGATACTGCCGGCTGCCCTGTTTTCATTACGCAATTTGACGCTATAAAAGATCCATTATCGGATAGCATTGTTTCCTGGAAATGGATATTTAATCCGGCAAGTATTAAGTATGGTCCTCACGTAGAAAGTGCGCCATACCGTGATGCTGGAAGATTTTCACCGTCGCTTGTTGCAACAAGTATAAATGGTTGTATGGATACATTAACAAAACAGTATTATATACACGTTTATCCGGAACCAATTGCATCCTTTTACTTGTCACCAAACGAATTGTCTATCTATGAGATGAAAACGCAAGTCATTGATAATTCTTCTTCAGACGTAAATACCTGGAATTGGAACCTGGGTGATGGAACAACAGAAAAAAATAAAACAAAATTCTATCACGATTATAGTGGAGGAAACGAATCGTTCTATACTGTTACATTAGATGTTAAAAATAAATATGGCTGTACAGGAAGTACTTCCCGTGTAGTTAGGGTACGATCCGAACGTGCTGTTTACATACCAAATGCATTTACACCAAATGGTGATGGTATCAACGATAAATTTATGCCCTATGCTTCGGGCGACTATTTAAATGCAAACTTTGAAATGCGGATTTTTGATCGTTGGGGAAATAAACTTCTGTTCTCTAGTGATTTAAATCAAGGCTGGAATGGGTTCTACAAAGGGCAATTGTGTGAGCGCGATGTGTATGTGTATACTATTGTTTTCACGAATAAGGATGACGGGGGCGTGATGGCCAGATTTAAAGGAATTGTAACACTAGTACAATAATGACATGAAGACGTTTATTAAATACATCTGTTTTGTTTTGATCCTTGCAGGATCAAACCATCAGATCTTTGCGCAGGTGCAATCCTCTTGCGCAAATTCAGATTTTTCTACAGGTACATTTACAAATTGGACTGGATTTACTTCTGTGTATCCGTATAATACACCAGGAACAAATATAGGTACCCCACAAGCACCTTATCCATCACCGGCTTATTATTACAAACAAGGAATCGTTCCTGGACGTCATACTATTATTACACAAGCTACTGCAGATCCGTTTACATGCGGTACGTTATTAACCCTTCCGCCAAATGAAAAATCATGTGTCCGACTAGGTAATGGAGGAATCGGACCTTGGGGAGATGGTGTGAGATGGCAACGTGATTACATAAATTATACGTTTGATATAACACCGTCAAATGCATTGTTAATTTACAAATATGCCGTTATCTTACAAGACCCAAGTCCGAAGCATGCAAAAGAAATAAGACCTCGCTTTATTGTATCTATCAGAGATCAAAATGGAAAACTAATTGACCCTGTCTGTGGGATCAAAGAAGATTTCGCAGACAGCACCGTTGCTGGTTATAGGAATTGTGCGCAATCAGAAGTTGAAAAATTAGGTGGAAAATTTGAAAGTGAAGGAGATGTTGTATACAGAGCCTGGACAACAGTAGGGGTTGACTTGCGTAAATTTATAGGAACTAAAATCACTATAGGATTTGAAACTTGGGATTGTGGCTTAGGTGGACATTTTGGTTATGCTTATTTGATGGCGCGTTGCGACTCATTAGGAATTCTTACCGCTGCTTGTTCGGCTAATGGTTCTGTTCGATTAACTGCTCCTGATGGTTTTGCCTATTTGTGGGATTACCAAAATAAAACAACCAGAACAATCGATATCGACAATGCAAAACCCGGACAAGTGGTAACTGTGGAGTTAACAACCGTGAGCGGATGTAAAACAACACTTTCAACAACAATTTACCCAATGTATACCAAAGCAGTATTCAATCAATCTGCCGACAGTATCTGTTTAAATGTACCCGTAAATTTCGTGGATTCTTCGTATAGTATTTTTACAAATAATAATTCCAAAGTGCCAATTATCGAATGGAATTGGGATTTTGGAGATGGAAGTACAGCAAATACACAACAAACTTCACATGCCTATACAAAAGCCGGTGTATATACTGTTACATTAACAGTAAAAAACAAAAATGGTTGTGAAGACATCACTACTCGGAAAGTAAAGGTATTCCCTGCACCGGTTGCAAACTTTTATGTTGATGACATTTGCAAAAATGGTACAGCCACCTTTACGGATGCCTCTACAAAAATAGGAGGAGGTGTGGTAACTAAAGGATGGAACTGGACTTTTAAAGATGATAACACAACCAGTACCTTGCAAAATCCTACACATGTTTATTTGAAGGATGGAAGCTATCAGGTAACGCTTACCGTTAGCGATTTAGGATGTTCGGATGATACAACTATTACCATTAAAGTGTATCCACTACCTATTGCAGATTATGTTATTTCCGAAGTATGCGTGGGTTCACCAACCAGCTTCAATGACAAATCAACGCAAACAGACAACACTGATAATATTTACAGATGGATCTGGAATTTTGGGGATAAGTCAGCATTGAGTAGCATGCAAAGTCCAACCCATACGTATTCCAAAGAAGGAACTTATACAACAACCTTGATTGTTACAACCAAACAGGGTTGTGTTGGAACGGCAACAAAAGATGTAATCGTCAGACCACGCCCGACTGCTAAATTTACGGCTACGCCATTGTGTTTGAGTGAACCGGTAAAATTTACAGATAAATCAACTGTACCCGATCCGCAAGCAGGTGATGCAATTGTTGAATGGTATTGGAGCTATAAGGATAGAAAAGACGGACATAGCACCTTGCAAAATCCAACGAATCTGTATGACACGTCATCCGTTTACTATCCAACTTTAGTGGTAAAATCGAGATTTGGTTGTATCGATTCAACGAAGATTGCTTTGAATTTACCACCATTACCATTTGTAAATTTTGATGCAGATAAATATGAAAACTGTGTACCATTGGATGTGAATATGCTTGATTTTAGTTTCTCCAGCTCGGATAAAATAAAAACATGGGAATGGGATTTTGGTGACAATTCACAAAAAGATACAGCAAGAAATCCGCATCATACCTATGGAATTCCCGGAACATATGATGTATCACTTACTGTAAGCACTGCAAACGGTTGTAAAGCTGCGTTTGTTTGGAAACAAATGATGAAAGTATATCCAATTCCGGTTGCCGATTTTATCTTCACGCCTGAACAACCAACGGAATCAGAGAATACTGTCACGTTCTATGATAGAGCAACGGATGCAGTTTTCTGGAGTTGGGATTTTGGAGATGCAGGTCTGTCACCGGTCTCTGTATCCATCGATCAAAACCCGATTCATAAATTCCCTGGTTCCGGAACATTTACCATCTGGCAATACGTAACGAGTGAACATGGCTGTCGCGATTCCGTTCCGAAGGACATTACAATTAAACCGGACTGGACCTTCTACGTTCCGAATACGTTCACACCAAACAAAGATGGAACAAACGATGGATTTATTCCGAAAGGACATAACATCATTGAGTTCCAAATGTGGATATTCGATCGCTGGGGAAATATGATTTATACAACGGATAAAAAGAAAGACCCTGCATCCTCAACACCATGGGACGGAAAAGCAAATGGTGGTCATAGGATGGCACAGGAAGATGTATATGTATGGCTGGTTGAATTGAAAGACATTAACAATTTACCGCATCGTTATATCGGTCACGTCACACTTGTGAAATAAAGAATAAAAAAGGGAAATGAACATTTCCCTTTTTTTATTCCCAACTCAGTTCCACCTGGTCGCCAACCTTTAAATGGACACATCTTCCTAAATACATAGGCATATTCTCATCAACATGTCCTGCCGGGAAGTTAAAACAAACAGGGTAGGAATATTCTTTAACAGCATCCAAAATTATTTCTTCTGCATTTTTTCCAAACGGAATTTGGTTATCCTTCATATCAGTCATTCCCCCAACAACAAGTCCTTTCAAATGCGCCAGTTTTCCTGATCTTTTCAGGTTTAATAGCATGCGATCAACGTGATATAAATATTCATCCAGATCCTCCAGGAATAAAATTTTACCTGTGGTGTCGATATCGGA
>DASRRA010000567.1:0-4951 GCA_035696085.1 Bacteroidia bacterium
AATTTGGTAAATACATTTTACTTACAAATTTTAATAAATATGTAAGAATGTTTGCTGAATTAAATAATGTAGAAATAAATGGACTGGACATGCCTATGCCTAATGCTACGGCAAATGGCATTACTATCATCAACTTCGGAATGGGAAGTGCCAATGCAGCCACCATTATGGATTTGCTAAGTGCCATTGAAGCAAAGGCCGTTTTATTTTTAGGAAAATGCGGAGGATTAAAAAAGAAAAATGAACTGGGAGATTTGATTTTACCCATTGCTGCTATTCGCGGAGAAGGTACTTCCAATGATTACTTTCCACCGGAAGTGCCGGCATTACCAGCTTTTAGCTTGCAAAAAGCAATTTCAACCACCATTCGAAATCATAAAAAGGATTACTGGACCGGTACAATTTATACCACCAACAGAAGGGTATGGGAACATCATGATGAATTTAAAGATTACCTGAGAAAAATTCGGGTGATGGGAATCGATATGGAAACCGCAACGATTTTTATCACCGGTTTTTACAACCAGATTCCAACAGGTGCATTGCTGCTTGTAAGCGATCAGCCTATGATTTCAGCAGGTGTAAAAACAGCAGACAGTGATAAACACATCACGGCAAATTTTACTGAAGAACATTTAAAAATTGGAATTGATTCACTGAATGAATTAATCAATAACGGACTAACCGTAAAACATTTACGGTTTGAATAAACCTACGCTTTTCATCAACCGAAGCTTTAGCATAGGTTGAAAGGCTTGGGTTCACGAAGTAAGCAATGGATTAAGTCGAGTTAATAGCATACAGACAATGGAGTTTAATGAGATCATGTCGGAGTTGAAAAAGAAGGTGTACCGCCCTGTTTATTTTTTAATGGGCGATGAACCTTATTTTATTGATATGATATCGGATTATATTGAACACCAGGTGTTGGATGAAACCGAAAAAGAATTTAATCAAAGTGTTCTGTACGGACGGGATATTTCTACAGCCGAAGTAATTGCTGCTGCCAAGCGTTTCCCGATGATGAGCGAACACCAGGTAGTGATCATCAAAGAAGCGCAAAATATTCGTGACCTGGTTGGAAAAGGAGAAGAAGACGCCAAAAGCAAAGACAAAGCAAAACACCCTTTTGCAGCCTACATAGAGAATCCTCAGAAATCAACCATACTCGTTATCTGCTATAAATACAAGACGATTGACAAACGTACTGCTGTTGCCAAACTGATTGATAAAAACGCTGTACTGTTTGAATCAAAAAAAATATACGACAATCAGGTTCCGGATTGGATCAATAATTATTTAAAAGGAAAAGAATATACCGTTGGTCCTAAAGCCAGCGCGCTGCTTACAGAATACCTGGGAGCAAATCTGAGTAAGATATCCAATGAATTGGATAAACTGATGATTAACCTGCCACCCAAATCAGAAATAACAGTGGAACAGGTGCAAACCAATATTGGCATCAGTAAAGAATACAACGTATTCGAATTGCAAACAGCCATTGGAAAAAAGGAAGTGGTCAAAGCCAATCGCATCATCAATTTTTTTGCTGCCAATGAAAAGGAGCATCCGATGGTAATGACCATTACATCTTTGTATGGATACTTTTGCAAATTACTGACCTATCATTTTATTGCAGATAAATCAAAAGCGAATGTAGCATCTTCTTTAGGGGTGCATCCTTTTTTTGTTGCCGATTATGAACGTGCGGCCAAAAATTTTTCCATAGGAAAATTAAAATCCATATTCGGTTTCTTACGCGAATACGATTTGAAATCAAAAGGTGTTGATAGAGGATCGGCAACCGAAGGAGAACTGTTGAAAGAATTGATGTTTAAAATATTGCACTGACCGTGTCCGCCGTAGCTTTTCGGCGAAGGCGGGAGGAGAACTGTTGAAAGAATTGATGTTTAAAATATTGCACTAATCACTTATGAACTACTGGCTCGTAAAATCAGAACCTTTCAAATACAGTTGGGATCAATTCGTAAAAGATAAAAAAGCAGTTTGGGATGGCGTGCGAAACTATGCAGCACGCAATAATATGCGCGCCATGAAAAAAGGTGATCTCCTGTTTTTTTATCATAGTAATGAAGGACTAGAGATTGTTGGGATTGCGAAGGTTGTAAAAGAATTTTACAAAGATCCTACTTCGGATGAAGACTGGAGTGTTGTAGAAATAGCACCTTTCAAAAAATTGAAAAAGCCGGTGAGTTTAGAAACCATTAAAAAGGATAAAAAACTAGCGGCTATGCAAATCATTAAATTGAGCCGTTTGTCTGTCTCTGCTGTAACGGCTGATGAATTCAATCATATTTTAGCCCTTGCGGAAACGAAATAAATCGAATTATTTTTCCGAATAATTATCAAATTGAAAACTGGCAACTGTCTTCTTTCCCTCTATCGTTTGATAAGAAGTAACAGTACGTGTAAATTTTTTAAAATGGATGGTTTTTATATGCTGTTCTATCCGGTCCAACTCATTTTTTGATGTCAAATCCAAAATGTGCAAACTGCCTTTCTTTAATTGCTCCTTTCTCAAATCATTAATAAACGAGTTAATAAAGAAACTCGAATCCTCTGAAGAAAATGGTTTTAACATCGCTTCCAATGGAATGGTGGTGGATTTACAGGTATCCAAATAGTTTCTTACACCTTCACCCATTTTAAGGAAAGGACTATCACTTGGGAACATGACGTGTTTACTGAAATAGAATTCATTGATTTTATCTGAAAAATAATCTCTATCATAACGAAATAGAAAATTATCCTCTTTTTGAGTGATCTCTTTTTTTAATTTTTTGTTTTTTAATTGGATAGTTGAAACAGTCTCAATGGAGTCTAAAGCAGGCCCAGTGTCTTCATTCATCATAAAAGCCAGGATGTCATCTATTTCTTTCGGCGTATTTTTAAACATGTCATCTTTTGTGGAGGAGCCAACCACATTATAATCCCTATCCAGGTGAAAATATTGGAAGTCAACCACAGAATCTTTTAGTTTATAGGTAAGGCTCAACGAATATTTAATTGGAGTAGTTACGTTTAACTCTTTACCGATTCGCTCTGCATCCGGTTGCTCAAAAACCTCGTGCAAGAGAACATAAGAATAAATTTTAGGGTTATTCAATTTGGATTTAATGTACTGTTCCACTTTTTCAAGTGCTAATTTTTTATCCTGTGAACTGGCAGTAAATGAGATGGAAAGGAGTAAACAAAAGAAAACAATTTTTTTCATGATAATCAACTAATTTAACGCGCAAGATAGCCAAAAATTAACTTTTTCAAGTCAATTAATTCGTACATTTACTCTCCCCTGTGTCAGATAACTATAATTGCATAAGTAAAAATCATCTCTCTATGAAATTACTGAAGTCTTACTTGTTTGTATTCTGCCTATTCATCACCAGTGCAGTACTTGCACAAACAGGTACCATTAAAGGATTTGTTTATCAAAAGGAAACCGGGGAGCCGGTGTTATTTACTACCGTTTATTTAAAAGGTACAACTATCGGTCAATCCACGGATGTGAATGGCTACTTCTCTATTTCTCAAATCCCTGCAGGCAATTATACCATCATGATCAATGCCATTGGATATGACACCTTGCAGGAGGAAGTAACGGTGAAACCTGGTGACATCCTTACAAAAAAATTATACATTGTTCAGAAGGACGTAAAATTACAAACGGTGGAAGTCTCTGCCGAACAAGTTGCCAAACAAGTGGAAACAACCATCTCCGTTAACAAAATAGATCCAGTTGCAATCAAAAAACTTCCAACAGTTGGTGGAGAACCAGATATAGCTCAGTATTTACAAGTGATGCCGGGAGTTATATTTACCGGTGACCAAGGAGGCCAGCTGTATATTCGTGGTGGTGCTCCTGTGCAGAACAAAGTATTGCTGGATGGAATGATCATTTACAATCCGTTTCACTCCATTGGTTTATTTTCTGTTTTTGATGCTGATATCATTCGAAATGCAGATGTATATGCCGGTGGATTTGGAGCAGAATACGCCGGCCGTATTTCTTCTATCATGGACATCACCACGCGTGATGGAAATAAAAAACGAATAGCCGGAAAAGTAGCAGCCAGTCCTTTTGGTGCAAAGCTATTGTTAGAAGGGCCTTTAAAAAAATATGACGAAGGAAAATCATCCACCATTTCCTATATCCTCTCTGCAAAAACTTCCTATTTGCCAACCACCTCAAAAACGTTATACAGTTATATAGATAAAGATGGATTACCATTTAGCTTTAATGATTATTATGGTAAAGTTTCGTTTAACTCCAATAATGGAAGTAAATTAAATTTATTCGGATTTGATTTCACCGATAAAGTAAGCTACAAAGCATTGCAGGATATGAAATGGGAATCCTTTGGTGGCGGAGGAAACTTTTTATTGGTTCCTCAAAACTCACCCATTCTTGTAAAAGGAAACTTTGCCTATTCACAATATAAAATCACCCTGAAACCTGAGTTGGAGCAGCCCAAGAGCAGTTCTATCAATGGCTTTAATATGGGTTTGAACTTCACTTATTTTATGGGTAAAAACGAAGTGGATTATGGTTTCGAGGTGCTTGGTTTCCGTACGGATTTTGATTTGTACAATGCAGCACGCCGTCACATCTCTCAAGTGGAAAGTACAACAGAGATCGGCGGATTTGTGAAATATAAATATGTGTCCAAAAATAAAGTGCTGGTGCTGGAACCTAGTTTCCGTTTACAATACTATGCTTCACTCAGCAACATCTCTCCCGAACCACGTTTGAATTTCAAAATAAATATTACCAACAAGCTAAGACTTAAAGGTGCTGCAGGTATGTATTCCCAAAACCTAATTGCGGCGAATTCGGATAGAGATGTGGTGAACTTATTCTATGGATTTTTGTCCGGTCCGGATGATGCACCCAATCGGCCGGATGGAACACCTGCCAAAAGCCGCTTACAAA
>DASRRA010000568.1:0-3282 GCA_035696085.1 Bacteroidia bacterium
TAAATTAAATTCATCTAATAAAGAATTAGAGCAATTTGCATATGTTGCCTCACATGATTTGCAGGAGCCTTTACGAAAAATTATATCCTTCAGCGAAAAAATTGAGACTAAGTTGAATAAATACAACGATGAGGATACAAGTAATTACCTCAGAAGGCTTAACAAATCAGCAGATCGGATGAGAACCCTTATCAATGACCTGTTGAACTATTCAAGGGCAACGAGAGCACTTGATACCAATGAAGATGTACAATTAGAAATGTTATTCAAGTTTATTGTTGAAGATTTAGAAGTAGCCATCACATCAAAAAATATTAAAATCAATATAGAAACGCTGAAATCAGTAAATGGTAACAATACTCAACTTCGTCAACTATTTCAAAATTTAGTGAGCAACGCATTGAAATTTAATCATTCAGCCGTTCCAGCTGTAAATATTTGGGGAGAAACATATACAGAAAAAGATGTGAAAGAAAATCAATGGGGAAAGGGTTTCAATTTAAAATATGATACGTACTATTGTATTTTTATCGGTGACAATGGCATCGGGTTCGAAGCTGAATACTTGAACCAGATATTTGTTATTTTTCAACGACTGCATGGACGCTCCGAATATGAAGGAACTGGAATTGGGTTGGCCATCTGTAAAAGGATTGTAGAAAATCACGAAGGTTTTATAACAGCTGAAAGTACACCGGGAGAAGGTGCTACTTTTATTGTGGGTTTACCGAAAAAAATATAAACCATGGAAATGGATAAAATAGAAGAAAGACACTGTATTATAGTCGCTGATGATGATACAGATGATCAGTTTATGCTGAAAGAAGCATTTTCAAGTTTGAATTTTGACAAGGAAATATCCACTGTTGAAAATGGTGAAGAATTATTGGACTACTTGCATAAGCGAGGAAAATATAGCAATGCGAGTTTACCCGTTCCCAAATTGATTCTGCTCGATTTGAATATGCCGAAAATTGATGGAAGGCAATGTCTGAAGCTGATAAAGGAGCACACTCAATTTTGTAAAATCCCGATTATTATTTTCAGTACCAGTAACAATCCCGAAGATATTGCCCAATGCTATGAACTTGGAGCGAACAGTTACATCATAAAACCATATTCTTATAATGAACTTGTGGAAATCATTGATGTTATAAAAAAATATTGGTTTTCAATAGTTAAAATTCCCTAACATGAACAAAGCGTTACCTATACATTTATTGATTGTTGAAGACGATGAAGATGATTTTTTTCTATTGGAAAGTAGTTTAAAAGAAATTTCTTTTGAAAAAAAAATAACCTGGGCCGAATCCTATTCAAAAGCCATCGACCTCATTAAATCCGAATCATTTGACATTATATTGATTGACTACCGGCTTGGAGCACATAATGGTATTGAACTCGTTTCTTTTGTAAATGGTTACTCTCCATTTACTCCAACCATCTTATTAACTGGATTAAAAGAAGCAACGATCGACCAGGAAGCATTGAAATATGGGGTGTACGATTACCTGGTGAAGGATCAATATACCACCGAGAGCTTAAGTAGAAGTATTCGTTATGCGATTGAGAAATCTAAAGTAATGAAGTCTCTTAAAGAGAATGAAAATAAATTCAAAAGCTTATTTGAAAATGCAGTGGAATATGTGTTTTTGATCGACTCAAAATTTTTGATAACAGATGCCAATAAAGCGGCGCTTAAATTTTTTGGTTATTCCGAAAAAAATAAAATTATTGGTCAGAACCTGGCAGATTATATTACACCAAAAATTGATGATGCGGAAAAATATTTAAATGTAACGGTAGAGGTTGAATTGACTGTTCCCGATTTAAATAAAAAATGCTTTTGTATCATGAATCTTACCTCTGTGGATGTTGAAAAAAATGTGTACCAGATGGTATTGCATGACATTACAGAAAGAAAGATGAATGAGCAAAAGGAAAAATTACTTGAAAAGCAAGCCTTAACAGGTAAAGTGGCACGTATCATTGCCCATGAAATTAAAAATCCTTTGACAAATATTCATTTATCTTTATTGGAATTAAAGACAATGCTGCAGGGTGCAAAATTGGTGGATAGCAGTGAGAAACCAGAAGACTTCATTGACATCATTGAAAGAAATGGTAAAAGAATTAATACGCTGATTGAAGATTTATTGCAAGCGACCCGTTTTGATACCATCAATATGCGTGAATTATTTTTGGATGAAGTGATTGAGGATACACTTAACCTGGTGAAAGATCGCATTAAGTTGAAAGACATTCAATTTGAAACAAAAATTCACCCAAAGCTTTTAATCAAAGCGGACAAGGAAAAACTTGCCATTGCCCTGCTAAATTTATTGGTGAACGCGATTGAGGCGGTTGATGAAAAGACGGGAAAATTAAGAGTAGAAATATCTTCTGCAAATAAACAAATTGGTATCACCATTTCGGATAATGGAAAAGGAATTCCGAGCCAGGATTTAAATAAGCTTTTTGAACCATTCTTTACTTCAAAAAAAGGAGGAACTGGTTTGGGGTTAACGGCAACGTATAACATCATTACCAAGCACGACGGTACGATTAGGGTAAACAGTGAGCTTGGTAAGGGCACTACGTTTTATATTACGCTTCCGGAACATACATTAGTAGAGGCAATTCATTAAGAATTGCCTTCTTTATTTTCTCTTGGAATATCCCTTTCCTCTTGCGATTGCTCTGATGTATTTGTCGTACCATTTTCATCATTTTCATTCCCGGCCTCCAAAGCAGGTAATTTTAAGATTCCCCAATCGTAGGTTTTTGGCATATCATCACCAAACAGATAACCCCAGGGTTCGAGGCCATGAATACGGTCGAAAATAACTTTGATAATTGCGCTTAATGGTATAGCAAGGAACATCCCTAAAACACCATCAAGTGCTCCGCCTACAAACACGGCAATAATGGAAACCAGTGCGTTGAGTTTGACTTTGGAAGCAACAATTTTGGGAACAAGGAAATTATTATCAATTAGCTGTACAATTGAATTTACAATAATAACACCGATAGCCGTTTTAAAATCTGTGAAATTGGTTAATGCTACTAAAATGGATATGGCACCGGCAACTAAAATTCCGATATAAGGAATTAGGTTTAATACGGCTGTAATAGTGCCCAATAGTATAGCATAAGGCACCCCAATGATCATCAAACCAATTGTCGTCAAAACGGCCACGATTCCCATTTCTATTAGTAAACCCACAATGTAGCTTTGAACCACTACTTTGATTTCTGATAAAATGCTAATAAGCGTTGTGT
>DASRRA010000569.1:0-21540 GCA_035696085.1 Bacteroidia bacterium
ATTAGGGCCATACAAATTGGTAGGCATTACAGAAATAAAGTTGCAACCATATTGTGCGCGATATGCATCACACATTTTAATACCTGCAATTTTTGCGATCGCATAGGGTTCGTTTGTTTGTTCCAACAAACCTGTCAATAAATATTCTTCTTTTAGTGGTTGAGGCGCCAATTTGGGGTAAATACAAGAAGATCCCAGGAACATCAGTTTTTTTATTTTATTCAGATACGATTGATGAATGATGTTATTCTGAATCATCATATTCTCATAAATGAAATCTGCGCGATAGGTATTATTCGCAACAATACCGCCTACTTTCGCGGCTGCTAAAAACACATAGTCGGGTTTCTCCGTTGCAAAAAAATCAGCTACTGCCTGCTGATTTCTAAGATCCAGTTCACTGGAAGTACGTGTAACAATGTTGGTGAATCCTTCTTTTTGAAGTTTCCGAATGATGGCCGAGCCTACCATTCCACGATGACCAGCAACATAGATTTTATCCTGTTTATTCATAGGGGCGCTGACAAGTATTATTCGTGATAATTCATAATATCATGACCCCCATCTAACAAATATCTGTCGCGTTCAAAGAGTTTCACATCGGCTGCAACCATCTCTTTTACTAACTGTTCCAATGTAGTTGTTGGCTCCCATCCCAATTCTTTTTTTGCTTTGGATGGATCTCCGATCAATAAATCAACTTCCGTTGGTCTGAAGTATTTAGGATCTACTTCTACAATTACTTTATTGGTTTTTGTATTGATTCCTTTTTCGTCAACGCCTTTTCCTTCCCATTTTATCTGAATACCAACTTCTGCAAAAGCTAATTCAACAAATTTACGAACGGTGATTTTTACACCCGTAGCCAATACATAATCATCAGCCTTATTTTGTTGCAGCATTCTCCACATTCCTTCTACGTAATCTTTTGCATGTCCCCAATCGCGCTCTGCATCCAGGTTTCCAAGAAACAATTTTTCCTGTAAATTCAAATGAATTTTTGCTGCGGCACGTGTAATCTTACGGGTTACGAATGTTTCTCCGCGAAGCGGACTCTCGTGATTAAATAAAATTCCGTTACATGCGTACATGTTGTAGGCTTCACGGTAATTTTTAGTGATCCAGAAACCGTATACTTTTGCGACCCCGTATGGAGAACGTGGGTAAAATGGTGTTGTCTCTTTTTGAGGTACTTCCTGCACAAATCCATACATCTCAGAAGTAGACGCCTGATAAAAGCGTGTTTTTTGTTCCAGCTTCAAAATACGAATGGCTTCTAATATTCTTAATGTTCCAATTGCGTCAGCATTGGCTGTATATTCAGGTGAATCGAAAGATACCTTCACATGCGACTGAGCCGCAAGGTTATATATCTCATCAGGTTGTGTTTCTTGAATGATACGGATCAAATTCGTTGAATCAGTAAGATCTCCATAATGCAGGAAAAATTTTACTGATTTTTCATGTTGATCTTTATACAAGTGATCGATACGATTGGTATTAAATAAGGAGCTTCTGCGTTTGAGTCCATGAACAGTATAGCCTTTGCTTAACAGTAATTCCGCTAAATAGGCTCCATCCTGGCCTGTAACTCCTGTAATTAATGCAACTTTACCCATGTAGTTCTTATTTTTAGATTAGGTGCAATATTACGAAATTATTGGGTTTAAATTACAAAAACCTCAATTTAACAGCGCATTTTCCTTGTTAATCTGTTTTTTATTCAGCAGGATTTAATTTTTTGAATTGTATTTATCTGAATTGCAGATCGCAGCATTTATCAGTCGTATTTCAGCCATTTAAATCGCATCTCTTTGAGATACACTTCTCCCTTCACATAATTCCACAGATACATCGATAATTTATCACCTGCCTTTATCTTTTCGGGCAAGGCTGCTGTAAGGGTTGCTTTTGTCCATTCGTTTGGATTTACAATAAAATCCTGAACAGAAACACCATCCCATGAATAATTTCCTTTTTCATTGTCCATGGAAATAACCATTCGGATATCACTCTTTTCTAAATCCAGAGACATGACCAGCGTTTCAAAAACAATGATACTGTGTTTGAATGCTGCCACACTATCCGGAATAATACAGGAAATTGTTTTACTATATTCCATCGTACTATCAATAAACAGGCTCTGTCCGGGTTCGTTATCAAATTTCAACTCCTGCTGGGTAAACAATTGCGGATGCTTCCATTTAAATTTTGGTTTCACCAATGCATTGTTTGTAAACGGGTATGTTCTTAAAATTTCAATGGAATCCGGATGAATGGCGGCAAGCTCTTTTGGAGATAAATAGTAGTAGTCATCCGACAAGGCTCTTTTTTTGGAGCGTGTGGCTGTATTCAGCCAGTTAAGATGATGTACTCCCCTGTAAAAATTTATACCGGATTCAAATAACAACGGAATGCTGATGCTAATGCTTTGCTTTTCTGGCGGCACTTCTTTTAGCTCTTCCAGATCTGCTAACATTTGTTTTGTATTCGCATCCCATTTCCACTCCAGCGCATAGATAAGGTTGAATGACAACACCATATGTACCGTTAAAAAAGCGGCTGCGATATAGGAAATAAAGACAACCTGGGGCTTGTCTGTCATTAAATCCTGCACAAAAAATACAAGTATTAACGCAAACAATACTGTGAAAAATAAAGCTGTTCTGTCAATCAAATATAACGTGTGTAACAGGTAATGCTGTGCGATGGTGCTGCCTACACAAAACAAACAAATACATACGATGCTTACAAAGAAGGAATGCCTGTAGGTTAATTGTTTTTTTAGCAAGCGGATAATAATCAGTACAACTGATGAAAACAGGATACACACGATAAATGCTTTTGCCATGCGTTGAAACCAATAATTGTAGGGTATTTCATAAAACCACCTGTCAACAATTGTTCGAACCGTATCCGTCCAAAAATCATTATCCGCTCCAAAATACAGCGCCCCCGCCTTCCTTAAACCGAATGCGATGGGAAGCACCAACAACATCACCCCTATGAAAATGGATACCGGAGCAAGTATATTTTTCCAAAAAGAATTTTCCTCCTCGTCGGGATCATCTGAATTATATGCCCTTAAAGCATACAGAAAAAAAACGCAGGAAAATAATCCCAGGAAAAAATTTAACAAAACATAATTAGCCAATACACTCACCCCTGCAAATAGCAGGGAAACAGAGGCAAATTTATTTTTAAACTCCTGCTGAAAAGCATACAGGTAATAAATACTTGCCATCATCAGTCCTACGGAGAGACCATACCCACGGGCTAAAGAAAAGAAATCCAATAAATACGGATTTAAATTGATGATTAAAAAAGAGGCAATAATCAACCAGTTGTTTTTAAAACGGATAAGCAATTTGGCTGAATAAACAAGGAAAAGCAAATGCGCCATCAACGATGGTAACCGCAATATCAGCTCACTTACACCAAAACACTTTACAAGTATTTTATCCATCCAGGTGATCAATAAATGGTTGTTTGCAGACATATTTCCGAATGTCTGTGGATAGGCAATTTCACCTTTGCGCACAAATTCTGTAAAAGAGTATGCTTCATCCCAGGTAATGGAAAGTAAATAGGCCCTGGTTGCTGTGTAACAAAACAGCAAAGCCCCTAAAATAAATAAAATAAGTTTGGTGCTTTTACTCATCAGGAAACAATAAACCAGTTATTTAATAGATTAGGCTTATTGTAGAGTAAGCGCTCATTTGTTGTATAATCAATTACTTGCTTGCCCGCTGCTTCGCAGATAGCCTGACCTGCGGCTGTATCCCACTCCATTGTGGGAGCAAAACGCGGATATACATCTGCATTCCCTTCTGCTACTAAGCATAGTTTAATGGAGCTTCCGGAAGATATAAGATCGACTTGCTTATGCTGTACTTTTAACCCGTCAATAAATTCGCGTGTGGTATCACTCAGGTGAGATCGACTTGCCACAATCGTAAAATTTTTTGGTTGTACCGTCAACGGCAACTTTGTGGATTGTGAAATAATCCCCTGCAGATCCATGTTTAAAAAAGAGTTTATTTCCAATTTGTAACTCCCCAGCTCTTCTGAGCCATAGTATAACATTTTTGTAACCGGAACATAAATCACCCCAAGTATGGAACGTTGCTGATGAATTAATGCAATGTTGACCGTAAATTCTCCGTTTCGTTTTACAAATTCCTTTGTCCCGTCTAACGGATCAACCATCCAAAAATAGGGCAGATTAGCTCTTTTCGAGTAGGGAAGTTCCGCACCTTCTTCACTTAACACCGGATATCCTGTTGGTTTCAAAATTTCCGAAATAGTTTCATGTGCTTTTTTATCCGCTTGTGTCAAGGGCGAATTGTCTTCTTTTTGTTCCACTTCAAAATTGGAGTTGTACACTTTTAAAATTTCTTCTCCCGCTATCAATGCCGATTGAATTGCTTTGTACAATAATTGTTTAATATCCATAATGCGTATTTGTTTGCGAATTCTTTCCTTGCATCTCGGCTACCAGGTTATTTACCAAACGGCTGGCTCCTATTCTGAATAAGGATGGGGTAATCCATTCCTTACCAAGCAATTGTTCCGTTAACCGACTGTATTTAACGGCTGTGTCTCCATCTGCAATACCTCCCGATGGCTTTACGCCCACCTTTTTACCGGTGTTTTTAAAATGATTTTTTATTTCTAGCAACATCGCATAAACAGCCGGTAATGTAGCATTTTCTCCTATTTTACCGGTTGATGTCTTTATAAAATCTGCTCCGCCTTCGATCGCCAAACGACTGGCTAAGGCAATATTATCAAGCGTTTGCAACTCTCCTGTTTCCAGGATCACCTTTAGCGTTTTGTTTCCGCATACGTCTTTTATTGCCCGCACTTCTTTCACCGTAAATGCATAATTCTTTTGTAAAAATTCCCGTCGGCTAATGACCATATCTATCTCATCGGCTCCTTCCTGCAGGGCATACCTGACTTCTTCCAACCGCAGTTCCAGTGGTAATTGTCCCGATGGAAAAGCACCTGCAACAGAAGCAACCCTGATAGCCGAGCCGGTTAGGGCTATTTTCGCAGTCTTTACAAGGGTTGGATACACGCATACAGCTGCTACCTCATGTATCCTGGCCTTTTCTGCCAGTTCCACAATGCCTTGATCCGTATCTTTCCCTTCCAATGAGGTCAAGTCCACGCAGGAAAGCAACAATTGCAGTTCTTCCCGGGTTGGAACCGCTAAACTGATAGCTTTTAGCTCTTGTTCAACTGATAAAGGCTCTACTTTCGTCGAATTATTAGTGAATCCGGTTGTCATTCTGCAAATGTATAGTAAAAATTATTTTTATGGAATCAAAAAATCGCTTACCTTTGTTGCCGTAAAAATGAGATCAATTAAAATTTTTAACCTTCTTAAAAAAATGACTGTAAGCAATAAAACAACCTGTTCAATTTGCTGCTGTCGTTAATATTTACGGAAGGATAATCATTGATATAGTATTTTGATAAGGTCTTTCCGAAAACTGGAAGGACTTTTTTGTTTTCTAGATATTCTACCAACTCTATAGGAAAATAGAAAGCAAAAGGATCAATTGAAATAACGAATTGAATGGCAAAAGAAACAAACATATTCCCTACTGATAAGATCTTATTACGTGCTGATAAAGAAAAACTGTTGCAGCAACGTGGCGTGGCCCTTTGGTTTACCGGCCTCAGTGGATCCGGTAAAACAACAATTGCCATTGCACTGGAACAGGAACTAAACAAAAAAGGATTGTTGACCCAGATATTGGATGGAGATAATATTCGTGCCGGTATCAACAACAATCTAGGATTTAGCGAAGCGGACCGTACAGAGAATATCAGAAGGATAGCGGAAATCACCAAACTGTTTGTAAACTGCGGTGTGATTACTATCTGTTGTTTTGTGAGCCCGACAGAAGAAATACGCAGCCTGGCCAAGTCCATCATCGGTAAGCCTGATTTTGTTGAAATATTTGTAAATACACCGCTTGCAACCTGCGAACAACGTGATGTAAAAGGATTGTATGCAAAGGCTAGAAAAGGAGAGATTAAGGATTTTACAGGCATCAGCTCCCCATTTGAGTCTCCTAAAAACCCGGAGATAGAAGTAAAAACAAATGAATTGAGCGTACAAGAGAGTGTAAATAGAATAATTGAGAAATTGGAAATAAAATAAGTTTATGAAAAATCATCATCTTACTCATTTAAAAGAATTAGAAAGCGAGAGCATTTTTGTGCTGCGTGAATTGGCGGCACAATTTGAAAAGCCGGCGCTGTTATTTTCTGGCGGTAAAGACAGTATTGTTTGTTTTCACCTTGCCCGCAAAGCATTTGCACCAGCTAAAATTCCCTTTCCATTGGTACACGTGGATACAGGTCATAATTTTGAAGAAACCATTACCTTTCGTGATGAACTTGCAAAAAAATACGGTGCGCAATTAATCATTGGCTCCGTTCAGCAAAGTATTGATGAAGGTAAAGTAGTGGAAGAAAAAGGCTTCAATGCCAGCCGTAATGCCTTGCAAACAGTAACATTATTAGATACGATCGAAAAGTATAAATTTGATGCCTGCATTGGTGGTGCACGAAGAGATGAAGAAAAGGCACGAGCAAAAGAACGTTTCTTCTCTCACCGTGATGAATTCGGACAATGGGATCCGAAAAACCAACGCCCCGAATTATGGAACCTGTTCAACGGAAAAAAAGCTGTAGGCGAGCATTTCCGCGTGTTTCCAATTAGTAACTGGACAGAGATGGATGTATGGCAATACATCTTACAGGAGAAAATTGAAATTCCATCCATCTATTTCACACATGAACGCGAATGCTTTATCCGGGATGGTGTTATCTACGCACACAGCCATGTTATTCCATTAAAACCTACTGAAAAAGTAGAAAAAATGCAGGTTCGTTTCCGTACCATCGGCGACATTAGCTGTACAGGTGCTGTGCTTTCAGAAGCAAACACCCTTGAACAAATCGTGGAGGAAGTTGCTTCTACGCGTGTAACAGAACGTGGAAGCCGTATCGACGATAAACGTTCGGAAGCCGCAATGGAAGACAGAAAAAAAGCAGGATATTTCTAAAATTTAGTATAACATTATTTGTATATGACAACTTTTTCTACAGCAGGATATTTAGATATGGATCTTTTACGCTTTACCACTGCAGGTTCTGTGGATGACGGTAAAAGCACATTGATCGGTCGTTTGTTATACGACTCTAAATCTATTTTTGAAGATCAATATGAAGCCATCAAAGCAACCAGCGAAAAGCGTGGAGAAGAATATGTAAACCTGGCGCTATTGACTGACGGACTTCGTGCGGAGCGCGAACAAGGCATCACCATTGATGTGGCTTATCGTTATTTTGCAACACCAAAACGTAAATTTATTATTGCTGATACACCTGGCCATATTCAATATACCCGTAACATGGTAACCGGTGCAAGTACAGCCAATGTTGCACTTATTTTGATTGATGCACGTAAAGGTGTTATCGAACAAACCATGCGTCATACATTTATCGCATCGCTATTAAAAATTCCGCATGTGATCGTATGCGTTAATAAAATGGACCTCGTGGATTTCAAAGAAGAAACGTTCAACTCCATTAAAAAAGATTACGAAGCATTTGCTGCTAAGCTTGATCCGATTGATGTAAAATTTATCCCAATCAGTGCTTTGCGTGGTGACAACGTGGTGGATAGTTCCACCAACATGCCTTGGTATAAAGGCGCAACATTATTGAATTTACTTGAAAGTATCGAAATCACGAATGATCAGAATTTAAAAGATGCACGTTTTCCTGTTCAGTATGTGATTCGCCCAATGAGTAATGAATATCACGATTACAGAGGATATGCAGGAAGAATTGCAGGTGGTGTTTTCAAAAAAGGAGATGCGATCACGGTGATGCCAAGCGGCTTGACCTCCAAAATCAAATCCATTGACAATGGTGACGGAGGCTCATTAGAAGAAGCATTTGCGCCCATGAGCGTAACCTTAACACTGGAAGATGAAATTGATATTTCACGCGGCGATATGATTGTAAAAACCGATAACAAAACAGAAGCGACCCAGGATGTGGATGTGATGATTTGCTGGTTAAACGAAAAACCACTTCAGGCAAATGGTAAATATGCATTGAAACATACGTCAAAAGATGTGCGTGCTGTTGTAAAAGAAATTCAATACAAAGTAAACATCAATACACTTGAAAAAATTGAAGGTGATAAAGCAATCGGTTTAAATGATATAGCCAAAATTTCCCTTCGCACTACTGCTCCTTTAGCTATAGACAAATACAGTAAAAACCGTTATACAGGTAGTGTTATTCTGATTGATGAAGCTAGCAATGTAACTGTTGGCGCGGGAATGATTGTTTAGAATAGTTGCCTGATATTTTTTAACCCGGAAATACAATCGGATAAACAGGTGATATGAATTTATTATTCAGATGCACCTGTTCCAATTCTATTAAGGGTTTACCCGACAAAGGGCACGTTGTCCAGGAAAAATTTTGATACTCTTCTTTGCTTCTATCCATGTCAAACCAATAAAAAATTTTTATTCCTTTTAGTTTTTTATTGAGTTGTCCAATTTTTGAAATAATGCGATAATTGATATTGCTCTGTAGCGTATATATTTCATCTGATTCCCCTGTAAGCCAAGCCTTATAAAGAATTCGAAAGTGATTGTGCCAGGTCTCCAGATCCAGGTAAGAAACTATTTTATACGCTGCCTCACGGTCATTAAATACAGATTCATCTTCCATAACAAGCAAGCTTTTTTGCAATGTGGGAAGCCACATTAATTTAATGTATTGCGGTTTCTTCATTTCGTTTACCTTGTATACAAAAAAACAATTTTTTAACGACTTTTTTGGAATTGGATTCAGTTATTTAGTTAAAGGTAAAAATCAATAGATAAAAGGTAAACGGGGCATTTTTATAACTTAATATTATGAAAAAATGCGCATTCCCGCAATTAAAATAAAGAGATATGGAAAGTAAATTCAGGTATTGTGGTTTTTACGCTTTTTTAAGCATTTCTATGTGCTCAATACCATCCTCCAAGTACATGGCGCTGTCTTGTACAAAACCAAAACGTTCATAAAATTCTTTTAGATACAACTGGGCTCCAATCCGCACCGGAACCTTACCGAATTTCTCAGCAATAGCCTGTATCGCATTTTGCATAAGATTTACTCCTGCACCGGTCCTTCTTGCGGCTGGAGACGTTACAACTCTTCCAATCGATACTTCTTTAAATGAAATATCCGCCGGAAGCAACCGGGCATAGGCTATTAATTTATTTTTTTCATTTATACCCATCAAATGAAACGAGTAGGCATCCTTTCCATCCAAATCCAGGTAAGGGCAGTTTTGCTCCACAACAAATACTTCGGCGCGTAATCTGAGAATATTGTAAAGCTCTTTGTTTGTAAGACCTTCAAATGATTTAATTTCCCAGCTAATGGGGCTTGATATAGCCATATGAATAGTTAAATGGGTTCCTATTTGATCAATTTTACCAGAATTTTCTCTCTATCAAATTATAAAATACCCATCCCATTGTACATCCAAAACTATTGGCAATAAAATCATAAACATCCGCACTACGATCAATAAATAACGTTCCTTGCATGACCTCCATTAAACCGCCATACGCTACACATATCCAAAAAGCAGCTGGTTTAGCGTTTTGTTTTAATTTAGAAAATTGTGTTTGCAACACATAACCTCTTATTGAAAGCAGAATAAAAATAAAGAAAATACTGGCGTGAACAAATTTATCAAAGCTGAGTAATTCCAGGAAAGAAATATGCGGAATACCCTTTCCAGGCATTCCGCATAAAATAAGAATAAGCAATGCCCATAGCATTGCCCATTTCGTGTATTTTAAAAACATGATGATTTTATAATTATCCGTCAAGGCTTTATCACGTGAACCCAAACTTTAATGTAGGTTTACTGTGTGATCCGTAGCCTTGCCGTAGGATCAATGTCCTATCAATGCTTTATAATCGGCTGCGCTTAAAAGTGAATTTGCTTCAGCTGGGTTTTTCATTTCCACCTTAATCATCCATCCTTTTCCATAAGGATCTTTATTTACTGATTCCGGATTTGCATCCAAATCTTTATTCACTGCACTTACTTTTCCTGAAACCGGCATGAACAAATCAGAAACTGTTTTTACTGCTTCTACAGTACCAAATATCTCTTCGTGTGCAAGGTCTTCACCTTCTGTAGAAATATCGATGTATACGATATCTCCTAATTCACCTTGTGCAAATTCTGTAATTCCGATAACAGCGGTATTACCTTCAACACGAACCCATTCGTGATCTTTTGTGTACTTTAAATTGTCAGGAAAATTCATCTTAATTACGGTTTTATTATTTTACAGCGCAAATTTATGCTTAATTTAATAAATACATAATTTTTATTGAATTTTAATTTGAAAGCGTCAACCGTAAACTAAGACCCGCATTTGTATTGGTCGTTCGGAAGGAAGTGGAAATAACCGGGATATTCAGGATCCAATCGTAAAATGCCTTAATGGTGATTCGTTCATTGATGATGTAATCCGCCGAGGCCTTTACCGATATTACATTGGTTCCACCTGTAGGCTGACTTACTTCTTCATCTATTTTACGAATAACTGTTTGATTCTTACGGAAAGACATATTCAGGTTCAGGTTTACATCACTCTTAATTGGTTTCCCCTTTATTTTAATATTATTCCCCAGTTTTACATTTTTAATTCTATATCCTGTTCCTCCCACAATTTCACGACCCGCAACCTCCGTGATTGTTCTGGCACTTAAACCCAATGACAATGTTCTGTCTTTTTTATACTCAATGTTAAATGCCAGACTGTTTAACAAGGTCACATCAATCTTCAGGAAAGGGCTCCACTGCTCAGAAATGGTAACGGTTGATATCAGGTTCTCCGGAAGAAAATTCGGATTGTTGGTGACCGAAGAAACCTGCTCACGTACATCCGTAAATCCATCATAATCCTTATGATGCAATGGGTTATGCGTGAACCCTCCGATGGAATAAGTGGATGTATATCCATTGGCAAGCGTAATGGATTTAAAATATTTTTTGATTTTTTCTTTCTTGCCCAATCCATCGTAGGTAGCTCTCCAGTTCGGTTTTGGAACCGTTGGGAAACCACTCAATGTAACATGGTCCGCACTTTTACCGGAATATGCCGCCAGGAAAGCAGGAATCAAAACATCCTGCGACGTGCGGTTGTATCCTTTGGAATACTGATCAATCACCGCATCCGAATTCGGATTTTGCTCTCCTAAACGTCCTGAAATAACCGCACGCGAATCCAAAAACTTCTGAAAGATTGCATCTCCGGTTTGGAAGGATGTTCTCAACGTAAAGAAGGACATGTTAAATGCTCCTGAAACAACTGCCGGGTCATATTTAAAACTGTTGATACTATCCACCCAACGGAAAAGCTGGCTCTTTATCAAAGAGCGCGTAATTCCGGCATTCAGGTCAATTTTTAAATCTTTGATCGGTTCTACATTCGCACGTATTTTCAAATCTTCGTTTCTTGTTCGCTGGTAGGGGACATTTAAAACCGTTGATTTTACTAACCATCCTTCCCGCTCTGCTTGCGGGCGTATATCCTCCTGACTGCCCACGGTGAATCCAAACGTTGGTCCCATAAAATGCTCATCCATACCTAGCACTTGCATGTTCTGTTTATAGCCTGGCAACACTGTTCCTTCAGTTGTTGAATAATTAATCGATACGGTTTTCAATCCCATAATGAAACGGGCAATGTGTTGCATCGGATCTATCTGAATTTTCTTTTTCTTTGTAGAATCGGTTGGAGCTTTAGGATCCACCGGGGCCTTTGGATCTGTAGGTTTTTTTGGCTTTACACCAGGGTTCTTCACATTTTGATTCACTCTTTTTAAATAGGGGATTTTATTATACAGTGTGTTCATCGTAAGCTGCCCACTCCATTTTATCATTTGTGAATTGGTAATTATATTTCCAAGTGTATCCTTATGAACTCCTTTTTGTGTGTCAAAAAGCGGAGAGTGTGTCCAGTTGTAGGTAGCTGAATAATTCACGTTGGTGTTGGTAATAAAGTCCAACATCGGAATTTTGTTAAGCGGAATCGTGTAGGTTACATTTGTTTGTTGGTTGTATTGTGTTTTCTTAATCCTATCCAGGATCTCACTGCGCATGGTATCTTTTGTAGCTTCTGTAACGGCTCCATCCGGCTCCAAAATCCGCTCCTGGTTTACTGCATTGAAATTGATTTTTAATCCCTTTGTAAGGTTGTAATTAAAATCATAGTTACGTGTCATGTTAAACCGCTTGTTGTATGTCGGTAAAATCAATACATTTCCACCTGTTGTATTTCTTACTTTATTGGATGTGTATTCCCTGTCAATATTTGTTGAGAAGCCCAGCTTATCCGGGTACAAATAAAAATTCACGTCCTTTATTAACTGCAAATATTTTGGCTGAAACAATTTAATCTTTTCAAAAGGCTTAATATTCTTAGGTGTTGGAGCATAGCTATATATTAAACCACCATGATAGTCCTTCAACAAATTGAATTCAATAGTTGTATTCCGCTTATAAAATTCACTATAGGAATAAGTAGCTGCCCAATTCTCAATATCATAAATATGCGCCTTCTTCGAGTCCTTCCCTTTATCCTTTCTGACATTTGTAAAATTCAGGCTTCGTCGCCGGGTGTAATCTGTGGTAATAAACCGCAGCGAGTCCCTCATCTTTTTGGACAACTCCTGATTTTTTAATGTTGCTTCAAGTGGAATATCTGCATCCAATGGGTTAAACTGAGGGGTAACAAATATCTCAGAGTAATCCACGTACATTGGGATACGCACATTGTAACTTTCTCTGATAAATTTTCCCAACTCTATGGTCGATGAAACAGCATATTGTTTTAATGTTTCTTTTTTACGCTCATTTACTTTGTTTTCAATACTTCCGAAACCTGGTGTGTAAATATTTCCTGCCAATGTTACATTAGCAAAATCCGCTAGTTTAGCTGTCACATGGGCGTTTGCGGCCCAACCTCCGTTCTCCGTAAAATCGCTCAGACGTAATTCGTTTACCCAAATTTGCGCACACTTGGATTTGCCATCATCCGAATCAGAGGCATTTCTCTTATTCGGATTTCGAACACCGATCATAATGATTCTTATCGCACTTAAATTCGGATTTCCTCTAATTGTTATCAGTCGGTCACTGTCATAAATTTTATAATCGGATGTTAAAGTAACCCCTGGTACCCCGTTGGCCACATCATTGTTTCTCTTTTGTTTGGCATCCTGTAGCTTGGCAAATTCCAGGATCATTTCATTATCCGACGGCCACACTGCATACTGATCACTTTCATTATTCCCATTGTATTTTCCAGGAGGCGTTACCTTTAAAGGCACATCGTATTCGTAGTAGTTTTCTGTGTAATCAGTTCCTAAACGAATAAACATATGTACATCATTATCTTTTAAAGGTTCATTCAAATTAGTAGATGCTTCCGCATGTGCATACATTTTCAATTTTTTATACTGACGCACATCGAGTTGCGTGGTTTTGTAAGCGGCGCGGGATTGCCCATCTTTCAATCCGCAAACAGTTAATGCCATTGCCTGTTCGTTGATGGCCAATAATTTTGCAGAGCTGCTATTGATCTCACGTTCAATACCCGGAGGTAATACATAGTTTACAGGTTGCCGGTCTCCATTCTCTTCTAAATTTACTGCGGATACATCAAATTGCGTATTGTTATCATCGGTTGGAATCTCAACACCGGTGGTTGACAAATCAAAACCGTATCTGCGCCATTCTCCACGCACCAACTCTAAACGCGCGAAACGTAAAACGATTGGCTTATCAACTCCCTTCAGGAACATACGCATAAAACGGATGGATTGAAAATTTTCAATGTCCCCGAATTTTTCTGCTTCTGCTGTTTTTAATGGAATTTTAAATTGATACCATTTTATTGTTTTTACGCTTCCATCTTTTAAATCAGGCCTTGTTTCTACAATGTCTGTAATGTAATTGTTTCCTACACCTGCAGCAAAATCCGATGGTTTCAAACCGATATGATATTGATAATAACTTTCAAAAGTGCCTAAGTTATTATCGCGGTTAATATCTTCTACATTGGGTGCGGCGCTTGCCGATGATTTCGGATAGTCACCCGTTGTAACGGGTGTATTTGCTTCTGTTCCTGCATATTTTTTATACCGTTCCAATGTATTCAATGTTGGTGTTCCTGAATCATAATCATCACCTCTCCAAAAATGAAAATCATCTGCTGAAGGGTCGGAAATAATTTTTGAATAGGCCGATGGCGAGAGCTTTTGTACAGCAGTTAAATACTGCCCAAAAAAGGTTCGTTCATCATCATCACCCAATCCATCCAACCCCACATCCTGGGCCGATCGATCGCCTGGATCACTATTAAATGCAGTCACCAATGATTGTGTTGTTGGGATTCTTCCCCAGGGTGTTTCCACCACAGGAAGGTTATTACCATTGTTCTGACTTGCGGTACTTGGTGCTGGTAAAACGTTTTCAGCACTTTTGTAGTTGTCGCGCAATACATCTTCCGATATATTTCCAATATTAAAATATAAATCTCCACTTGAACTTCTGTCAGCAGGAACTACATCACTATTGAAAGGGTCCATCAGCCAAAATTGTATGTAGTCAATATTCGCTGCTTCAAAATCCGTGGTTTGCATAGGGCGCATGATACCACCCCAGCGCGTTTCCGGCTTGTTCAAGTCTCCATTTGCATCCAAACCTGCAGACCAGCCAGTAGGGTTTACATCGTAATTATAAGGCCCTCTTTCCTTAGGGTAGTAAGCCAAATCCAGCGTTCCTAAATAATTGGTGGTTGCATTTTGTTTACTTGGGAAAATTTCCAGCTCCGGTATTTCACGCATAAAGTTATTGGACATCATCTTTGCATCAATATTAGCAGGCGTGTATCCATTCGTTTGACGCAACATAATGTTATCTATCGTATACCAAGTTAAAAGTGCCCTGTTGTATCCCGAATAAACAGAATCGGTTAAATCTCCTTCCGGAAAAAGATGAGATGCAGTACCATTACCCTGATGTTGAGGTATGCTGGCCAGGTTCCATTGCCCTACGTTTTTTAAATCAATAGTGGACTGGCTTCCTTCAAAGTCATCCACATAAGAGTTACCACTCTTTCCTATTGCCTTGCTGTGCCCGGGAACTAAATACGCAAACTCACCTCCGGCTGTTATGGTACTTGTTTCTTTTGTTTCAACAAGCGGAATCTTATCTACCATGCGTGTTAAGAAAGGTGCCTCCGTTTTGTAGTTGGCGTCAAACCCCCAAATAGTATTGGAAATAGGCTCATCACCCACATTTATTTTTTTTGTGATGGGGCGCTCTGTTAAATTCAAAATCGTTGCCCCCACTGTAAAGTCCTTGTTGATACGGTAATCCAGGTGAGTTCCTAATAATGTTTTGGATTGAATAGCGAAGAGTGCGTTACTTTCCGTAGAAACTTTTATGGGTTGTCCGGAGCTCAAAATACCATCGTTAATGATCTTCACACGTCCAAGTACATAATCAACCGTGTAATCCACATTCTCTGTTAATTGAATTCCACCTGCTGTAACTGTTACGGATCCTTGCGGTACGTTGGGAGCGCCCAGGGAAATTTCCGAACTGGATGAGGATTGATACTGCCCCTTTAATCTGAATTTATCAACAGTGGTTGCCTGTGTGGTAGCAAAGGTTCTTGTGGAGTCATACAGTTGATCAAACACGTACACATTTGCATTGTTCTGATCTGTAAACTTGCTCCGCAAATAATCACCAAAGGGTTCTACCACTGGAAATATAACCCGTCCATTGGATGCATTAATGGTGACACCGTCTATAAAATCGAAAACTCCATCCGGAGATTGATCATTCTGCAAATTTAATTTATCCAGACTCAATACTTGCAACAGCGGTTTGGATGTTACTTGTGGTTCTCCCTGAACCGGTAAGTAATTGATATCTGTTCCGGCATTGTTGTAAAATACATCCAGTTTAAAATCCTGCGAGTTGACTTGATAAGCGCCAATGGAGTATACGTTTTTCATCATCAAATTCCACATTTCTGAAGGCACTCGTCTTTTCAAGGTATTGCTGTAATAGGAAGTAACTGTATTACTACTTTTCAATATTTTTGTATACAGTGCCTGTGGTGATGCTACACCTCCATCAGAAAATTCTCCCACCTGGTATTGGACACCATTCAATGTATATTGGTAGGCTACGGATAACGCTTGCTCTGCATTGAGTTGCTGGTTAAGTGAAATATATCCCAGTTTGGTATTAAGCGTATACTCCGATGGTTGAAGTTTACGCGCCGTGTATAATTCGAAGTTGGCTTGTTGTTTTAATCCTCCGGCAAATGTTTTATTGATTTCATTAACCGATGTATTAACGGTTCGCATATTTGTATTGGCCAGAATTCTTCCATATAAATCGTTCTGTTTATTATCTGGAAAATCATCGGCTGGTGTGATGTCATTGATATATCCATTTGCTTTTATGTCAGCAGAAATGTGATTCGCTCCTTCACCAAGCTCTGTAAAACCAATCACATTTCGGATATCCGTGGTGGATCCATTCGTATTCGAAACCCATACCTCAATACGTGTAATCATCACCTGTGAATTCACAAACGGTAAATTCGCTAGTGCTTTGTTGTAATTGTCGCGGAAATATTGCCCTATAAAATAATGCTTGTTGAATTCGTATGCATTTCCAGCTATTTCAAAGCGACTGATTTGCGCACCACCGGCAACATCCACTTCCGATTTTTTACCTTTTTGTTGAGAAAAGATACTGGTCACCATTAAGCGTCCAAATTGCAATTGTGTTTTCACACCAAATAGCGTTTGGCTTCCGGTGATAAGTGATCCATTCAACGGCATACTCACGTTACCAGCTTCTATTTTTTTGATGATCTCATCATCATATCCCGTATACTCCAGTTTCATTTGATTCTCAAAATCAAATGTTGCTTCCGTATTGTAGCTGGTGGTTAATTTTAATTTGTCACCAATTTTTCCGATAACGTTTAATTGAATTTTTTCATTGAAGTCAAATGTGTTTACTTTTTGTTGTCTTGCCGGTAATGCAGGATTTTTCGTACGTGTACCGTTGTATGCAAAAATTAATTCTGCTGATCCGTTTGGACGAATCTCCACTGTATTGCTACCAAAGATGCGGTCGAATACTTCTCCTCCTACTGATAGTTTTGGTGCAGTAGGTCCGTTTTTCGTAGTTGGATTTTCTGCATGAACTTTCTGCTCCCAGTAGCTTTTTACCTGTTTTTTAAACATGTAATCCTGGTATTCTTTGCTATCGATATAGGTTGGCGGACGATAATCCATATCCCCCATCTTTTGTGTGACATTGTAATTCCCGGTAGCCGGATCATACTGCACATCTGTTTTTACGTTCGCAGGATCTTTTAATTTTAATCCTCCTGAATTGGGAGTTGTAATGGGGTCACTAACGGATTTATCTTTATAGGGATATTTTAAATCGGGAGGTGTATCTACTGCAACCAACATTCCATCGTCCTCCTTCACATGTGAATAGGAGCTTACCTTAGCCTCTGAGCCAACAATCAACGAAAGTAGTGCTGTAGAAATACCTATTACTACTGAATATTTTATTATTGACTTAGACACTAACCTTCAATATTTTCTTTTATAGATTTTTCAATGCTGTTTTAATCAGCTGTTCTACTGTTTGGCCTGTCCCTTCCGTTCTTATAACTTTATCCAGTGTTTTTTCTGCAGCGGCTTTGTTAAAGCCCAGCATGACGAGAGCAGATAACGCTTCTTCCTTTAAAGTATTGTTTGATGAAACAAAAAATTCCGGGGATAATTCTTCCTTACCGATTTTGCCCTTTAAGTCAACAATGATGCGCTGTGCCGTCTTTTCTCCAATACCTTTTACACTCTTTATCAGCGCCACGTTTCCGGTGGCAATTGCCTGTTGAATTTCTGCCGCACTCAAAGATGATAACATCAATAAAGCACTCGTTCCTCCAACACCTGAAACCGACACCAACTGACGAAATATATTGCGTTCTGCCATATCTGCAAAACCAAAAAAGCGGGGCATGTCATCTCTAACATATAGCTGTTCAGTAAATAACTTGCAGCTGGTTTGATCGCCTAGCTTTGTAAAGGTATTCAGGGAAATCTGCATGATGTATCCAACACCGCCAGCATCCACCACCACATACGTTGGTGTCTTCTCAACTACTTTACCTTCAATGTGATAAATCATTTATAAATTTTTTTCCTTTATTTTACTGCGTAGGCCATAACTTGAAAAGCGACGGCCTAACGTTTTGATTGTGCATCCACTACGGCAATGGTTACCATGTTTACAATCTCACGTACAGAGCTTCCCAACTGCAATACGTGAACTGGTTTTTTCAACCCGATCAACACCGGGCCAATGGCCTCCGCTGCACCCATTTCCTGTAGTAGCTTATATGCAATATTTCCGGAAGCCAGATTTGGGAAAATAAGCGTGTTCACCTTTTTATCCACTAAATCTGAAAACGGAAATTGTTCTTTTAATAAATCATTGTTCAAGGCAAAGTTGGCCTGCATGTCCCCATCTACGATCATTCCTGGATAGTTCTTATGCAAAATATCAACTGCATCCCTTACTTTATTCGGTACCTCTCCTTCAGCTGAACCAAAGTTGGTAAAAGAAAGCAAGGCGATACGCGGAATAATATTAAACTGCTTCACACTGTTGGCTGTTAATACCGTAATATCAACCAGTTCCTGAACACTTGGATTCATGTTCATCGTTGTGTCTGCAAAAAAGAAAGGGCCTTGTTTCGTGTTCATGATATACATACCGGCAACGCGGGATACATTTTCCTGAACACCAATAATTTGCAATGCGGGACGAATCGGATCGGCATACTTACGTGTAAGACCTGATATCATTGCATCTGCAGCTCCCGTCTCCACCATCATAGCACCATAGTGGTTTCGTTCGGTCATCAGCTTGCGTGCTTCATAAACCGTAACACCTCGACGCTGACGCTTTTTGAAGAAGATATCTCCAAAATTATTTCTTCTGTCTTCTTCTTCCGGTACTCGCGGATCAATGATTGGAATATCAGAGAGATCCAAATTGTTTTCCGCGATTAACCTTTCAATCTTGGCCTTATCGCCCAATAAGATTGGTTTCGCAATCCCTTCATCCGCCACTTGTTGCGCAGCTTTCAGAATTTTATAATGATCTGCTTCCGCAAAAATTACGCGCTTAGGATTTTGTTTTGCTTTATTCGTAAGGTTACGAATCAGCTTATTATCCAAACCTAGTCGATTGATCAGCTCTTGCACATAAGCATCCCAGTTTTCTATTTTATGCTGCGCTACTCCGGATTCCATGGCTGCTTTTGCAACTGCAGGAGCAACTGTGTAGATCAAGCGGGGATCAATTGGTTTTGGAATAATGTACTCCGGACCAAAAGTGATGTTCTTTGAATCATAAGCTAAATTAACTGTTTCAGGAACAGGTTCTTTTGCTAAGTTAGCAATCGCATATACAGCAGCCAGCTTCATGGCTTCATTGATTTGAGTTGCTCTTACATCCAATGCACCTCTGAAGATAAAAGGGAACCCCAATACGTTGTTTACCTGGTTAGGATGATCGCTTCTTCCGGTTGCCACAATAATATCTTTTCGTGCTGCTATCGCTTCCGCATAAGGGATCTCTGGATCCGGATTTGCCAAAGCAAATACGATGGCATTGGCTGCCATGGATTGCACCATTTGCTGGTTCAATACATTTCCTTTGGATAAGCCTACAAACACGTCAGCTCCTTTCACCGCTTCTTCTAACGTTTTTACCGTTTTAGTGGTACTTGCAAAATATTTCTTTTGCTCATCCAGGTCATCGCGATCTACACGCAATACACCTTTGCTATCCAGCATCAGGATGTTTTCTTTTTTTGCGCCAATGGCAATGTAAAGTTTTGCGCAGGAAATAGCCGAGGCACCTGCACCGTTCACTACAATTTTTACCTTATCGAGTTTTTTCTTAGAAATTTCACAGGCATTGAGCAATGCTGCTGCAGAAATAATGGCTGTTCCATGTTGATCATCATGCATCAACGGAATCGTCAGCTCTTCTTTCAATCTGCGCTCAATTTCAAAACATTCCGGTGCTTTGATATCTTCCAGGTTAATCCCTCCAAAAGTTGGAGCAATGGCCTTTACGGTGTTGACGAACAAATCTACATCGCTTGCATCTACCTCTATATCAAACACATCAATGTCTGCAAATATTTTAAACAACAATCCTTTTCCTTCCATTACCGGCTTGGAGGCCAATGCGCCAATATTACCCAATCCCAAAACTGCGGTTCCATTAGATATTACGGCAACAAGGTTACCTTTTGCTGTGTACCGGTATGCATCTTCCGGATTTTTTTCAATTTCAAGGCAGGGTTCTGCCACACCTGGTGAATACGCCAATGATAAATCCCGCTGAGAGCTATGAGGTTTGGTGGGTATTACTTCAATTTTTCCAGGTCTACCTTGGGAGTGATAATCCAACGCATCCTGTTTTCTGAATTTTGACATATAATAAAAATAAATTTAGAGTTGCGAATATAACACTTTCTCAATAACTACACGTAGTTGAGTTCAATTGAATTCATCCCTCCGATTAGAAATTAATAATTAAATTAGCCTTTCAGTAATACCTTATTCACATTACACGTATGAAATCAAAACTTGTTGTTTTCACAGGAGCTGGAATTAGCGCTGAAAGCGGGATTAAAACCTTTCGTGACAGCGATGGTTTGTGGGAAGAGTATAACATCCAGGATGTGGCAACTCCCCAAGCCTGGGCAAAAAATAAATCCCTGGTGCTTGATTTTTATAACAAACGCCGTCACCAGGTATTGAGCGCGAAACCTAACCAGGCTCATCTTCTCCTGGCTCAATTACAAGACAAATATGATGTACAAATCATTACGCAGAATATTGATGATTTACATGAACGTGCCGGCTCAAAAAAAGTCCTTCACCTGCATGGTGAAATCATGAAGAGTCGCAGCACGCTTGATTCAACACTTATTTATCCCATCAAAGGCCCTGATCTCCATTTGGGAGAAACCTGTGAAAAAGGATCCCAGCTGCGCCCACACATCGTTTGGTTTGGTGAACTTGTACCTGCTATGGAAATAGCTTATTTGCTTACAGAAGAAGCTGATTTATTTATGGTGATCGGTACCTCACTCGCTGTATATCCTGCAGCTGGTATTGTGGATTACGCACCTGATCACATTCAAAAATATTTGATTGATCCGGCTGATGTTCCTGTTAGCCGTGTTCGAAATTTAAAAGTGGTTAAAGACAAAGCCTGCAGCGGTCTTGCCACAGTAGTAAAGGAATTGCTGAAATAATTTTTAAAAAATCGTA
>DASRRA010000570.1:0-3808 GCA_035696085.1 Bacteroidia bacterium
GGATTATACATTGATAAAAAAGTTTCCTTCGCCGATTTAAAACAAACACTTTTATATTTTTCAAAAGAAATGTTTGGTGAAGAAACGAAAATACGACTACGTCCTTCCTTTTTCCCTTTTACAGAAATCAGTGCAGAGATGGATATTTCCTGCCCATTTTGTAAAGGCAAAGGATGCAACATTTGCAAAGGTGCAGGTTGGGTTGAAATTTTAGGTTGCGGAATGGTAGATCCAGCTGTTTTACAAAATTGCAAAATTGATCATACACAGTACAGTGGTTTTGCTTTTGGAATGGGAATAGAACGTATTACCATGCTCAAATACCAGGTAAAAGATTTACGTTTGTTTTTTGAAAACGATGTACGTTTCTTAAAGCAATTCAAAGCTGTTATTTAATTTTTCTGTTTCAACAATGAGCACACGAATTGAGCAGCTGCAAAAAATGCTGGAAACAGAGCCTCATGATTCTTTCTTAAATTATGCATTGGCTTTGGAACACGCCAAAGCCAATGACTTACAAAAAGCCATTCAGTTAATTGAAAAAATTATTGAACGGGATAAAAACTACCTCGGTGCGTATTATCAGCTGGGCAAATATTACGAACAGCAGCAGCAATTACCAGATGCTGTTCAAACGTATAAAAAAGGGATTGAAATTTCCATCCTACAAAAAAACCGGAAGGCTCAACTGGAGTTAAATGAAGCATTACTGCAATTAGAAGATGAGTAAGGCTGCAATTTATTTCACATCATTGTAAAAGGCAATCACCTTTTGTTTTTCCGTTTCATCTTTTGTGATTTGTTCCTGTATGCGTTTATCTGCTTCATCCATTTGTGAAGCATCCTTTGTTTTCAGTTTTTCACTACCTTCTTTTATTCTCTTATCCAGTTGCGTTTGAATATCTTTGATCGCTGCCTTTACATAATCCTTCGCGAATGGGTTGGTTTTATTATCCTTCACATAATCAATCAAAAAAATTATTCCTGAATTCACGGTACTATAATCACGTAACTTACTTAAAAAAGCACCGTACCCGCCAATAAATTGGCGTACATAATACACCTTATATAAATCAGCCGTCTTTATAAAGAATGCGTTATTTTCAGCGCTACCGTACTTCACGTATACTCTCATAATAGCTGTTGAAAGGCTTAGGTTTTCATCCTTTTCCAATTCCTTTGCTGAAGCTAATGCTGCCTCTGGATTCGTTTTAGCAAGTGCGAGCAAACCTGATCCGATTACTTCAAAGGATCTGTCTTTTAACGCTTGTTGATATACCTCATTTAAACTTTCATCTTTATAATTTGCGGATAAATAATCAAGTGCTGCTTCTCTTACCATTGCTTTATCGTCTGACTTAACAATTGTAATCAATTTATTTTTTATTTCTGTTTCATAACCGGGCTTGCCAGATTTCAAAGCGGAGATGGCCATTTTACGCAGACTCCAGAATTTATCATCCAAGGCCGCAATAATGATGCGGGTCGATAAAGAATCTTTTGAATTTGCAGATAAGTTCGCCAATGCTTCGTAACGATCCAAATACAAAGGTGCATGCATGTATTGAAAGCCCCACTCTGCCTTGGATTTCGTTTCTGTTTTTTTACACAGCAACATTTTTTCTGCATCCACATTTACCAAATCCGGTTTCTGATCTGCATCAAAATAAAATTCCTGCATTGCCTTTTCTACCCGTATCTTTTTTCGATCAACAGTTCCTTTGCTGTATATATCAACATACATCGGTATTTCAAACACAGGTGTTTTTGTTTGATCCTGTGTTTGTTTGATTTCAATTTTTACTTTTTTTGTTGTCTCATCATAGGAAGTCGCGATGGTGAGCTCCGGATGGCCCGGTGATAAAAACCATTCATTAAAAAACCAGTTTAAGTCTTCTCCTGTTACTTGTTCAAAGGCCAATCGCAATTGATGGATTTCAACGGATTTATATAGGTTTGTTTCCAGGTATAATTTTAAAGAAGCAAAAAACGCCTCATCTCCAACGTATTTACGAAGCATGTGCAATACTTGGCCACCTTTGTTATAGCTGTGTCTGTCAAACAACGCTTCTCTATCGTCATAATAATAGCGTATCAGCGGCTCTTGCTTATGAAGTGCTTCTACCAGATATTGTTCACGCGATTCCTGGCTATGCTCATCTGCTGCGTCCTTCCCATATTTATATTCACACCACAAATATTCTCCATAGGTTGCAAATGATTCATTCAGGGGTAAGTTACTCCAGGACTCTATCGTAGCTAAGTCTCCAAACCATTGATGAAACAATTCGTGTGAAATAACATATTCATAATCTTCATACAACAATTCTCTGTCGGTTCTGTTCATGAACTCTCCAAGCAAGGTTGCTGATGTATTTTCCATCGCTCCGGAAATATAATCCCTCACCACTACCTGGGAATACTTATTCCAAGGATAATCCACACCTAATTTCTTGGAGAAAAACTCCATCATCTCCGCTGTATTTCCAAAAGTATTCCGTGCATAGGGCTCATATTTTTTTTCTACATAATAATTGACTTCTTTATCTCTCCATTTATCCTTAACAATTGCAAAATCACCGATGGCCATCATCGCGAGGTAAGGTGAAAGTGGCAAATCCATTTTCCAATAATCCGTATGGGTTCCATTCCCGTTATTGGAAACGGAAATCAACACACCATTTGAAAGTGTTACATATTTATCTTCGGTGGTGATAATGACTTCCTGCGTCATCTTTTCATTTGGCTTATCAATCGTTGGCATCCAAACAGAGGTTGCTTGTGTTTCACCTTGTGTCCAGATTTGTTGTGGTTTTTCTTTATCACTTCCATCCGGATTAATAAAATATAAACCCCTGTCGTCTCGTATGGCTTCACTTCCACCCTTTTGCAACTCATCCGGTTTGGAAATGTATTCAACAAAAATGCGATATTCCTCGTTGTTTTGATAGGTTTTATCCAGGTTGACATGAATCACATTATCCGTATAGGTATACTCCAGCTTCTTTTCTACACCTGCGTTTAGAAGTGTCACTTGTTTTATTTCCATACCTCTGGCATCCAGGTCTAATACAGCGGTTGGGTAGAAATACGGTTTGATGGTAAGTGTCGCTTTTCCAAAAAGATATTTTTTGTTCCAATCAAAACTAACTTCGACCCTGGTGTGAAGAATATCATTGATGCGTGTTGGGGACGCTCTGTAAACGAGTGGTTGTTTTTCCTTTTCTTTTACAACCAGTGTATCAAGGTTAATGACAATTGGTTTTTCGGCGGTTCGCTTCGAAACAGAGCAGGCTCCTAACACAAACGCACAAATAAGTAGAGAGATAAATCGATTTGAAAACATAGTGCTGTAAATTACCCATCAAGTTTACGAAAAATAGAAGCGCATCTGTATAAATATTTGATGAGCGGCAAAAAAACAACCTGTTGTCGCTTGAAGTTTATGTAAAGAAATATACCTTTAGACTTGAAGTTCTTTCTGTATTTTTATGGAATAAAGCTTGGTGCAAAACGCAATCGAAAATTAGTTAAATCCCCGGAAAAAAATGAAACACAATTCGCGCAGAGATTTTATAAAAAAATCCGCAACCCTTGCATTGGGAACAATTGCAGCAACTTCTGTTGCAGGCAACCTGTTTAACCAATCCAGTCCAATCCGCAACGAAATGGAAACAACAACCGAAGGAGGTAAATTTACATTGCCTGCTTTACCCTATGGATATGATGCTTTAGAGCCTCATATTGATAAAATGACGATGGAAATTCATCACAGCAAACACCATCAGGCTTATGTTACAAACCTTAA
>DASRRA010000571.1:0-2691 GCA_035696085.1 Bacteroidia bacterium
TTTGGTTGTTACCTGTGATAGATCAATGTATTCTGTGATGGTTTTGTAACCAACAAAACTGATTTGAAATAACAACCGGGAGTTAGGTAAATTTTCAATTTTGTAAACACCATCTATACTGGTAACAGTACCAATTTTTAAATCGGGGATATATAACGTAACACCTGGAATCGGTGAGCCTGTTTCTGCATCAGTAATTTTTCCGGATAAACTGGCCTTTCCGGGAGGCGTTGCTGCTTGCGTAGCAACTGTTGTGAGTAAGCATAACCAAATGTGTAAAATGTATTTTTTCATTTGCTGTAAAAATCAAAATAAATAAATGCCAACAAGATCGATCCGCTCCTAGCAGATAAATTTTGTTGAAAGAATAAATGAATCCAACACTGAAATGTGTGATAAAAAGAATGCCTACTAACAAATGGGAGGAGCTCTGGAAGGCAAATCCTGAAAGGCTTCCGGAATATGAATGCTTTGTGTGAACGGTTGAAAATAAATGCGATGTACATTTGGAATAATAACGACATCAGCATCGGCAATGAAATGAGGATTGGATAAGGTAAAATCGCAAATGGAGCAACTGTGTTGCTGTTCATGTAAATGCTTGTCAGAAGCAACACATCGTTCTTCTCCGGCATGCTCAAACGTATGTATCCCTTTCTCAATCAATGGAAAAAGAAATAGCAGGAGCAGAAAAAGAGAACCGTATTTTTGTAAACGTTGCTGCATGTTAGCTGACAAATACTGTTATTCGTGTTGAACAATAAGTCGTTTTGTTAAAGCGCCTGTTACTATGGAATTGTTACGATCCAATTCATAAACTTTGTATAAATACACGCCAGCATTTAAATTTTGTGTATCAAGTGTAAGCGAATTATTTGAAATACTATGGCTGCTTAGTAATTGCCCAAGTACAGTATACACCTCTACTAAATAGGTTTTATTTTGTTGATTGTTGATCCGTATTGTTACGTTATCGTTAGACGGATTAGGGAATAACTCAAAATTAAAATGAATGAGATAATCATGTTCATCAACACCTACGGGATCTGTGGCGACACCTTTATAAAAACTAATTCCACCCTGATAATTTCCAACAACTAAATCCTGGAAACCATCATTATTTATATCTGCAACTGCAGGTGCAGAGCGTGTGCCCTGGTAAACGCGCTGGTAGGCTGAATCTATCAACTGGAAAGTTCCGTTCAGGTTATTATCAATATGGTCGTAGAAGTGTAAATAACCATCCAATGAACCCACCAATAATTTGGTAATACCTTTATCTCTAAATAAGAATGGTTGTGCATAGAGCTGAAAAAAGCCCGGTGTGTTTACATACACGCCTCCCCAAAAATTGGTAACCGAATCAAACACTGCAAGTGTTGTTGAACCGGAATTGTGGTAATAGGAAATCTTTCCATTGCGGGCCCCAATAATTAAATCATTTTTACCATCGTTATCCACATCGAATAGCTGAGGTGCTGCAAAATCACCGACATCTATAATACGGTTCTTTGAATTTTTTAAAAAAGGTTGTGAAAGTACATATTGGGGTTCAGAATTGGCTGCCGCTGTATTTTCATAATAATAAAGATTTCCTGCGTAGTCACCTACAATTAAATCCGCATCTCCATCGCCATCCAGATCTCCGAATGTGGGTGCCATGCTCAGTAATTGCGCTGTGTTTAAATTGCCATAATTTCTTGTGACCAGCTCATATTGAGGTGTCGTAGGAGTGCCTGTGTTTTTAAATAGCGCAATTTCTGATTTAAATAAAGTCGGATCATAATAGCCATAATTACCAACAAATAGATCTACTAAACCGTCGTGATTGTAATCAAAAAAAACAGGATAGGCACCCTCACCCAGGTCAATCATTTGGTCCTGTAAAAAATTATTTTGTTTGTGTTGGAAAGAGGGAAAATTATTAGCACCGGTATTTTTATAATACACAATACTGTTAAAATTTTCGCAGCTATTTGCCACATTCGGGCTCACTACAAAATCCTTCACTGCATCACCATCAACATCTATATAAAATCCGCAAGGGAAAATGGTTAAATCAACAGGGAGCGTATTTCCATTATTTGCCGGAAAACCAGTGTCAATTTTTGTAAAACTTGCACTGCTAGGTGTACCGCCATTGGTAAGCATGGTCAGGTTATTATAGGAAATATCACCTGCAATAAATTCTTTATCTCCATCTGCATCCAGGTCAATGCACAACTCGCAGGAGCCGGAGTGGCGTTGGCGACTTGTTTCGGTAGGGATAGAAATTTGAGGATTTACCACATTGTTAATACAGGTGTCAAACAGTGTATAAGTATTGTTCAATGAGTTTTCCGTAGCATATCCCCAGCAAAAATTAGCTACCTGGAAAACCAGGCTGTCGCAGTTGTTGAACTTCTCCATGCTCATGTTTTTATGGTATTGCATGTTGGATCCATTGATATCAAACGTAATCACATCTATATCGCCGTCATTATCTATATCAGAGAAAGCAGGAATGTCTACTGGTGAAACATATAAGTTACAAGGTTTGCCGGCACTGCAAGGTACTGTTGGAGGGGCATCTGGGTAAAAGGCACTTAATTGTTGCGTGACAATCTTTTGAAACTGCAAACCGGTAGCAGAAGTTGAAATGTTTTTGTAAACGTCGAAACCAGCACCTTTGCTGGAGTAGCAAAAAATATC
>DASRRA010000572.1:0-9136 GCA_035696085.1 Bacteroidia bacterium
CTTTCGAAAAAGGGAGAGCTTATTATTAAACCCATTAAATGGAAAACCCCCAAAGCAGGAAAAAATAGGATGAGTGGAAGCTCGTGCACAACTACTTTACCAGCTGATGATTACCGGCTTTTCAGATTATTTAAAATTACAACTGCTCCTTGCGACACCTGTCATGAAGATTTATTAAAAAATAAAAAGCTTGTCAATCTTGATAGTTCCATGCAAGTAGAACGGGAGTTGATGAATGCGATCGAGATAAAACCAAGCTTGTTCAGTTTCCGCTCTATAAAAATAAGAGCTCCCCGAACACTTGTTAATCTGGAAGATGATTATTTTATTGGTTGTGAGTCGAATCATTTACTAAAGTGGAAGAAAAAAAGAAAGAAATACTATTACTCCAGGTTACCTATAAAGTTTAATGTGATGGAAAATATTACCAGGAAACATGAGTTTTGTAAATTCTACCCCGAACCGAAGGATTGTGCTGAACCCATTATACGCTTCATGCCCATAGGTAAAGCGAGGCCCTTATTAGCGACCGCGGAAGTCGGTTTTCATTACGATTTGGATGGGTTAACTTTTCCAGGTGAATTTTTCCCATATGTTGGAATAAATTTAATCAAAGAGCAACCCATTTGCAGATACAATGTATTACTGGCAATTGATAAGAATACTGGTTTTAATGGTGCAATCGGGTGGCAACTCCCGTTTATAGCGTTTCCATTTAATAATGGCAACCCGTTTTCAAGATGGCAAAAGTCAGGTGCTAATACTGCTGGTGAAAAATATCTCCGCGTATATCTTGGAACAGCATTGCGACTTGTTACTACCAGAGGGCGGTATAACACAATAGATCAGGATTTGCATTTAGGGGTTTCACTCGCCAACTTCAGGGACAATGCTTTTATTCGTTACATCTATTTGCAATGTGGAGTCATGTACGATTATATTGACCACCGAACATGGAATTTTAATCCCATCGCACAAGTGGGAATTAATCTAAAAATAGCTCCTCTAAGTAGTGAAAGTGACTAAAAAAGCTAAACTTTAAAATAGTTGCACACCTCATTTCCAGCTATTAATTTTACTGCATGACAGATGCAGCTCCTCTTATACAAGATGTTTCAGATACAGCGCTTTGGGTAGCCTATTACCGCGCTGAAGAGAGTAAACGCAAAGATGCTCTTTTTAAGGATCCTTTGGCTAATGTGCTTATCGGCGATCGCGGAAAAAAGATTGCAGACAGCATGAAAAACATCAGCAAAAATATTGCATGGTCAGTTGTGCTGCGTACGCTTGCTATTGATGCATTTATAGAAAAGCTGTTGAAGGAAGGTGTGGATACCATTCTTAACCTGGGTGCCGGAATGGATACACGGCCATATCGAATGAATTTGCCGGCAACCTTAAAATGGATTGAAGTGGATTTTGATCATAGCATTTCTTACAAAAATAAATTGCTGCAAAATGAAACGGCAAACTGTGCACTTTCAAGAATTTCCTTAGATCTCTCAAATGATCAAAAAAGAAAAGCATTTTTACAAGAGATCGGAGCACAATCAAAAAAAATTGCAGTGCTTACAGAAGGTGTTATCCCTTACCTTACTGAGAAGCAGGTAGCTGATTTAGCCAATGATTTATATAACACACCCTCCATTGTATATTGGATTACGGAGTACATGAGTCCGCAAGTTTATCCCTACCTGCAAAGTGCAGATAGAGTCAAAAAAATGAAAAATGCACCTTTTCAATTTTTTCCAAAAGATTGGATGGGTTTTTTTAAGGACAGTGGTTGGATTCAAAAGGAAATTACCTATCACGGAGAAACGGGTGTAAGAGTGGGACGTCCCATGCCGATGCCCGCACGTGCAATTTTATTCAAACTATTTGCACCAAAAGCTTTACAGGAAAGTGTGATACGGTCTACTGGTTTTTTATTGCTGGAGAAAGCAAAGTAAATGTTAGTGATGGCGTTTTACTATACATGTTCGATACTTCCAGAGTCGGAGAACATTTCATTTCGCTTACTCACTTTTTTGCTCTTTAATTCTTAACGAGCACTCCATTTTTATAAAATTCTTCGCGTATTAGTTTACCCGCATCATCATAGTATTTCCATTTCCCGTCTTTTAAATAACCTTCGCCTATGCCATAGCTAACATTCGGTGAAATATTAAAGCTTGTATTATCCATTGCAACCATTGCACCTCCAGTATCTTTCATAGGAACAGCAGATCTAAAACGCCATGGTAAATATTTTCCTTCAGCAGCCAATATTCCGTTTTTATGATACGCTTTCCATATGCCCACACGTATGTAACATGTTTCATTTAGTTCACACCTGGCAATGGTATATTTTTGAAGAGATGCACTATCGTATACAACAAAATCTTTGGGTTGTTCCTTGCTGATCTCCAATTTTCCAATCTCACTTATCTTACCTGTTCCCCAGTAATCAACTGTGGTGTAGCCTTTTGAGTTGTATATTTCCTGGTGATATAATTTACCTTCATCAGTCCACTTTCGAAGGGTGTCATACACCTTTCTATCTTTATCATAAAACTCCAGCGTTTTTTGTCCGCTGATGCCATAATAAATAATATGTCGATGTTTGTCAGGTACTTTATCCAACTGAATAATTTCATATTGCACGCGTCCATTTACATCCAGGTATTTTTCTGTATGTGTTAATGAATCATATACAAATTGGTTTGATTGTGCAAACAAAGCAACTGATCCAAATAAGAATAAAGCATTAAAAAAAAAAGGTTTCATTATTCAAATATAAAAATAAACAAACAACTTATTGTTTATCTTCAGCATTGTGCTTCCTGAAATTTTTCGGAAATTAGCGGGAATGAAATACACCTTATTTGTTGTAATGGCGATCTTACTCCTGTCGTGCCAACGTGTAATTACCGGCTCAGGAAAAGTAGTCTCAGCAGTGGATGGAAAACCATTGGACTATGCCCGTGTATACTGGACCAATTATAGCAGAGTATCTATAGAAACTGACAGTCTTGGAAATTTTACGATTGGTGATACTGTCAACTCTTTCCTGCGACCTGATTTTGAACTGTTCACCAAACGTCAGGGTTATGAAACAAAGTATGAGAATTTTACCGATAAATCAGGAGAAGATCTGAATCACCTCTTAATTGTGATGACGCCTTCCAAAAATAAACAGGGAGAAAGAGAAGTAAAAGAAACCTATTTCGAAAATTTATTGAAATCACTGGCAGCTATTGTTTCGTTGTTAAACCTGTTTACTATGGCGATGCTTTCACAAGCCAGGCTTAAATTAAAAAATAAAATCATTTGGCTACTGGCCCTTGTTTTTTTATCGCTTACGATTAAGTATAACTATTACGAAGAAACTTTTTCGTTTTATCCTCTTTCTTTCTTTATACAAATCCGGCCTGATCCGATTGGTTGGTATTTGTATTATATACCTATACCTGCTATGGTTTTCTGGCTATATTATTTTTTCAAGAGACGTCAGGGAACAGATTTGTTGTTGGGACTGCGCAATAGAAATAGTTGATATTTTTAATCTAATAATGATCACACTACCGACCCTGGAAGGGTCGAATGTTTATAGAAAAAATAAAACGTATAAATTACACGACCCCGGAGGGGTCGTACACTAATTGAAAAACGAAAAGTGTACGACCCCTCCGGGGTCGGGAAATTTCAGGGGATACCTGTTTTCTATAAACGTTCGACCCCTCTTGGGTCGCGTGAAATTACTCCTTGATTAATTTACTTCTGGAGCTACCTCCGATTTCGGTTACTTCTACGATGTAAGTTCCTTTCGCTAAATTTTCAATTTGCAATTGAAATTTCGTTCCATACTGTTTTGTTTTTTCCAATACCAACTGACCTGTGACTGTATATACTTTTATGGATGCATTCTCTACGGCTTCATTTAATACAATCGTTACCTGATCCTTCACAGGATTTGGATAAAAGTCAACACGTTGAGCTGGATTCTTTGCAATTGAGTTCACAACAGCAATTTCAATTAGCTTACAACGCACTGCCAGCATACCGGAGCTTTTGGTAAGCTCTAATTTTTTTGTATACACACCTGTTGTCGGATTAAACTGGAAAAGTACACCATAATTTGCAAGTCCTCCGGAGCCGGTTGCTCCATATAGGTTTCCATCTTTTGCTAATAGTAAAGAACCATCCGGAAATTTTCCATTGCCATATCCGTTAAATTTAAATTTAGCCGAGATGGTTGCATTCACAGGATCATATTGATAAATGGTGCCAAACCCGTCCGGGTTTGTTTTATTCAGCATTCCTCCTCTTGTTGCTAAACCATAATACGTTCCATCAGGCATTTTTACAAGGGTTCCATTTGGTGCTGCTCCGTTAATGCTATCACAGTCAATTTGCTTTTCATATTTTTCTGTAGCAAGTTCATATTGAAAAATAACACCAACTCCATCCGGGTAGTTCCCTGTTATATTTTTTCCGCCGCTGGTTGTTACACCAATTAGTTTTCCTGCACTTCCTTCTACCAGTCCTCCTTCCGGATTCTTTCCTTTTCCATCATCTTTGAAATCATATTTTTTAATCAATTTTGCAGATGCGGGATCGAATTGAAATAAAACACCCTGATCACTCGCACCACCTTCACGTGTTAATCCATAAATTTTTCCATCACTGGCTTGCATTAGCTCTCCCAAAGGATATCCACCATTGATGCTGTCAAATTCTGCCTCTACTTTATAAGTATTGGTGATCGGATCAAACTGAAATAATAATCCTTTGTTTAGTTTACCACCAGCGTTTGTTGTTCCATAAATTTTTCCATCACTCGCTTGTAATAAACCTCCTATTGGCGTGTGGCCGGTTGCATTGTCAATAAACTCAAATTTCTTAATATAGTTTCCTGTTGCAGGATCATATTGAAAAATAGTTCCTTTATTTTTAATGCCCCCTGTTTGTGTAATACCATAGAGCATTTTATCTGTTGCATACATCAGGGATGAAACAGCTGTGTTTCCAATTTCAGAAGTGTGGAAGTCAAACTGTTTTACAAAAGCAGCTGAGGGTATATCAAATTGAAAAACACCACCTACATCTCCAATGCCTCCAGTATAACTCATTCCATAAAGTTTACCATCGGTAGCCTGAATCAATTGCGATTTTGGAAAATTTCCGGTCAACTCTTTTTCATTGCTAAAATCAAATTTCTTGGTAAGCTTTGAATTAACAGGATCGAATTCAAAGATCACTCCTTCGTTGTTGGCTCCTCCATACTCTGTAACACCGTATAAATTACCATTCTGAGCTTTTGTTAATGCTGTTTGAGAAGAGGCGCCATTGTCTGCATCATCAAAATCAAATTTAACGTTGTAAGCTCCCGTTGCAATCACATATTGAAAAAGCACACCATAACTATTAGCTCCCGCATAAACAGTTGTACCATACAAATTTCCATCATCGCCTTCTACTAAGGATGGAGAAGGGCGTGCGCCATTTGAAGTTCCGTTGAAATCAAATTTTTTAGTATAAATGCCTGTTAGAGGATCAAATTCGAATATGGTTCCAACGCCACCTGTACCGCCGCTAGCGGTTGTTCCGTAAAGTTTACCATTCTTCGCTTGTATAAGTGTTCCTAATGGATTTCCTCCGGTGGAATCGCCATCAAAATCATGCTTTTTAACGAATGCATTTGTAGCCGGATCAAACTGAAACAATACACCGTAATCATTGGCTCCGCCGGAATTCGTTAGACCATAAAATTTTCCATCACTTGCCTGGAACAAATTTCCTTCAGGTAAACTCCCACTATTTTTATCATCCAGGTCATACAGTTTTTTGTACGTCTTTGTAGAAAGATCAAATTGGAAAATCGCCCCCCAATTGTGTGAACCACCTTTGGTTGTCATTCCGTACAGCTTGCCATCCAATGCCTGGATAACTGCTCCATCGGGATTTGTTCCGTCAATGGTATCGGAAAAATTAAAGAGTTTGTCAAATTCCTTGGTAACAGGGTCGTATTCGAAAAGAATACCATATGCTCCAAATACGCAGCAGCTGCTGGTCATCCCATACAGCTTACCATTTTTTGCCTGGCAAAGATTGGCTTTTCCATATTCTCCGCAGTATTGAAATAAAGATTTTTTGATTGTATAATTATTGCCAGAAGCATCCATTTTAAAAATGGTTCCTCCGTTGTAGTGGCCTCCGGCCGAAGTTACACCCCAAATTCCGGTTTGGGCAGTTGCAAAAATAGAGAACGCTAAAAAATGAACGAGTAAAAATTTTTTCATGATGTGTTAAAGCTTTAGGGATGCCTTTAGAGAGAAAGACTTAAATTACCTTTTTGCAGGTTATAAACCAAATAATTTAGATAAATTGCTCTTACATGAGGACGGAATTTGTTAAAAACTTCCAGCCAGGTAAATCTTCCAGGGGTCAAAGATATATTTGGTATTGGGTTCCCTGTCTATTGGAACTGCATAACGAACACCAATACTTAATGGTAAGACATTAAATATATCAATATCAAATAAAAATTCACTACCCACGGATTGCTCCAGGAATGTCCGTTGCAGTACTCCATCTGTATAGTTTATACTTCCGCTATCCATGAATAAATTGAGACGAACACGTTGCAAATAAATGATTCCTCCAAAACCAGCGTCAGGATAAATAAGCGGTAACTGATAGTTAGTGCGCAACACAGCTTCTTCATCCGGATACCCTGGACGAAACCCTCTTGCATGTTCAAATACATCTGCATAGTCGTATGCATTCGATTGCGCCTCCTTTTTATAGGATGCGGATACGGAAATGCTGTGATTTTTTCCTATCCCTGGAAAATAGACTGCTCCATTGATAGTGAAACGGGAAGCAATAGCAGATGAAATACTTTTATTATAATACACAGACAAGGATTGGCCAAACCTTGATGCTACATGCTGTTTTGCTTTTTGAAGTAAATTGGAAAATTCCAGACTAGCCGAACCGGAAGTAAAGTTGTATCCTTTAAAGCCGGCATTGTCTATATAATGACTCGTAATGATTTGATGAATTCCCGTTTGAAGTTTTACGCTTGTTCTCCAGGGGCCACGTATCCATGATAAAGGTAAGCCAACACCTCCACCAATCATTTCTTCTGTAGAAGTTAAACCATGATTGGAATGTAAATCACCTTCTTTCCACCGGCGTTGATTTCTGACACCTTCTATATAAAATGGAAGATAGAAACGTGCATAGCTTAACCGGGCATTGGTATTCCAGGTGTTTTCATTTGTGTTGAGCCCTCCGGTTACCGCCAATGAGAAATCATTTAGCACATTATCTACCTGCAATGTGCCTTGCGATATGACATTGCCGCTTCCATATACTGTCAAACCGGTTATGCCCCAACTGTGCAATTTAGGATCACGTATCAAGCCTCGATAATTTTTTTTCACGTAGACTTGAGAAGGCACATTATCTAAAATATTTTTTTCATGTGTGGTTGTTTTTATTTTAAAAACGTCCATTTCAGCAGGCTCAGTAATCGTAACAGATTTTGCCTGCTCCAATTGAACAAGCTGAGACGTGATTTTAAAACCCATTACATCAAATTCAGACATGAACAAGGTTGTTTCATCGGCTGATAAATTAGGCATCTCTGCACTAATTTTTACAGAAGTGATTTGTTTTATCTCTTTATTCCCATTTAATTCAACTGCATAAATATTATTAATTCCGGAATAGCTGGCATTGTAATACACCCGATCTTTTCCAATATACATCGCACCGATAACGTGATGCGACCAAGGCGTAAGTTCCGTGCTTATTTTTTTGTTAATGTCATATTTAATAATGGCTACTTGCGACTGCTTTTTTGCAATGTAAACAATGCACTGATCATCCTTTGTCCAGTGTGGGTAGCATAAAAATAAATTATCAGGATTCTCAATGCTTATAGTTTCCTTACCTGTATTAGTATCTATGAACACCAGTTTATTGTTGAGTTGTTCATCAGCTTTCACGGCAACTAACTTATCACCTGCTGACGAAAATTCCGGAGAAAATAATTTCGTCTTACAGGTTAATTTTTTCCGTTTGTTGGTATTGAAATCATAGGTAATGATGTCGTTGTAATTTTTGTTTTGCCAACGCGGATCTGTTGACATTTCCGTCCAGGCAGCGCGGTTGTTATTTACAGAAAGGTATGTCTCCGTAACTGTGCCAATCGGAGTCAATTGATTTTCCTGCCCATCTTTCAATTGCACCAGGAAACGAAGTTCATTGTATGCATTTTTTAAATACACCATGCTACCATCTTTCAGTTGATGAGGCCATTCGTAATTGGTCACTACGCGTTTTGGAATTTCTGTAAGCAAGGTGGTTGGAATCAATTCTGTATTTTTCAATTCTTCCTCCCAATCTTGCTTTAACTGGGCATAAGTCAACTTGTATAATTTACGCGTACTCAATTTGGTTTGGTGGCGCAACGACATCGAGAAGGGATAAAAAATAGAGCGATAGCCTGATTTTGCCAATACATTTTTCCAGGTATCGGGTCCATATTGATTTCTTACATATTGCAACAGCACATACCCCAAGGGATACTGATTAGGCAAAAGCGAACGGAAAGAACCGTTTCTCGCTTTCATGTACGCATATTTTTTGTCGCTGAAAAGAATTGCCTTTTGTTCCTTAAAAAAGTAAGGCGTTCTTCCTCTGCCTGTGGGCGACAAAACCGTTTCCGTTTGAACAGCATCTCCTTCTGCATACCAATCGGGAACGGATAGACCATATGCAACACCCCAAAAATTTTCTCCACCCAACCAATAGAGAAATTGTGTTAATCCTCTTCTTCCATTAGTGTATTGTAACGCGTGACGGTATTCATGCAATGACAAAAGGTCCAACCAATCCGTCGTTCCAAGCTGATTTAAATTTTGCATTCCTGTAGCAAAATACTCACTGCGGTAAGGCGACAAACCTACATATCCATTCGAAACCACCTGATTGGTTTGCACAATCATCGTCAGGTGTTTTCTTCTATTCCCAACAGAAAGTGTTAAACTATCATTGCGATCATAAATGTAATTGATGACATTGGCTACACGAACGGCTTGCGAATCACACCCATCCGGGAAAATAATTTTTGCTGCTGGAGTTT
>DASRRA010000573.1:0-5666 GCA_035696085.1 Bacteroidia bacterium
GTACTTACAAATTGAACCTCATCTTCATTACTATAATTTTTATACTTGAATTTTACCACTAAAAGCTCCCTATCAATTTCTGCTTCTGTATATTTTTTTATAAAATCATTAAAAGAAATATTTTTCTGCATATCCTTTTTCGCTCTTTTACTAGCTGCGCCGCTAATTCCCACATAATTTGCCTTCGCCTGCAATTTCGATTTATACGATCTGTTCAACTCACACACTCTGAATTTTAAGTTTAATGAATCTACAATAAACTTTAATTGTTTTATGGTGGTATCCGGATAAATTAAACCATTGGATGATTTACCAAACTCTGTGTATTGAGCAAGGGTTGTAAGTGTGAAAAATAAAAAGAAGATAATTAACGTCCGTTTCATGCTGCCTTTTTTAGAATTATTCCTGCTCAATGGTTAACCGTGAGAACGATTGACGTCCTTTGTCATGATGGGTGTATTTCGTTTATTTTAAACTAAAATACTGAATATAGCACTAATTCCAGGTTTTATTTATCTAACGGCAGGTTTGGGATACTTAATGGTTGAAGTGGTATTAAAATCGGGAAATGAATCTTATCTCCATTTTTGCTTTTCTTCTTCTATTTCACTTTTTGTTGGATAGAGTTTCCAATTGGGATCGTGTTTAAACACTTCACTTTGTTTTGCCTCTTTCAATGTTTTTTCAACCGGATCATTGTTTTCAAACTCTACCGTTAAATAATCCAGTTGCTCTTCCTTGTAATACTCTTGTTTTGTCTTACCTTCTTCCAATTCCTTTTCATCTGCTACTGAATGGAGGCAATTCAAACACTCCCATTTTCAATTGCATAAAAGCCACATTTTAACTCCTAAAGTATATTGACTTCCCGCTCCAATGTAACTCCAAACATTGCCATCACACTATCCATTACCTCTTGTGATAACGCGTATATTTCTTTGCCTGTTGCATTCCCATAATTCACCAGTACAAGTGCCTGCAATGCATGAACGCCGGCATCTCTTTTTCGCTTGCCTTTCCAGCCACATTTTTCAATGAGCCAGCCTGCTGCTAGTTTTATATTCCCATTCTCTACAGGATAACCTACTATTTCAGGAAATTTTGATTTCAGGAATTCAAATTTACTTTTTACAATTTCCGGGTTTTTAAAGAAACTACCTGCATTTCCAATTACTGCCGGATTCGGTAATTTACTTCTACGGATAGAGCATACCGCATCACTAATAGCACGTATACTCAACTCTTTTACACCCTTTGCCTCCAACTCCTTTTCAATAGCTCCATAGCTGATTTTATAAACCGGTTTTTTATCCAGTCGATAGGTAACGGAAGTAATGATGAATTGATTTTTTAATTCCTGCTTGAATACACTCTCGCGATAGCCGAATTTGCAATCTGCTTTATTGAAGGTATACAGTTTTTTTTCTTTGATATGATAGGCTTGCAGTTCCTGGAAACAATCTTTTATTTCCACACCATACGCGCCGATATTTTGCATCGGGCTTGCACCTACATTTCCGGGTATAAGCGATAAATTCTCCAGTCCGGCGTAATTGTGCTCAATGCAATACAGCACGAAGTTGTGCCATACTTCACCAGCAGCTACACGTACATAATAGTGATCGCTGTCTTCTTTCAACAATTCAATCCCTTTCAATTCATTTTTTAAAACAAGGCCATCTACATTTTTTGTAAACAACAAATTGCTTCCACCGCCTAAGATTAATTTTGAAGCCGTCGCAAAACGTTTATCACTTATTATTTCTGTTAGCTGGTCGATCGAAGAAAATGGAGAAAAATATTGAGCCAATGCTTCAATACCAAATGTATTTAAGGATTTAAGGGAATAGTTTTCTTGAATAATCATATTTGTAAAATGACATAAATAAATGCTTATTGCAAATCTTTAAAGATATCATTCATTTCTTTATTGGATATTCTTTTATGATCAGAGGTGTAAGTGAAATCTTCATCTTCTACATCCTCTGGTATCACCGCCGTGGCAGTAAACCGTAATTCAAATGCCAGCTTTTTAATCTGGTATTCCATCAGCACGCCATCAATTTTATTAAAGGGGTTTGCAAAATTTGGATTTTTAAAATCAAGCTCTTTTGTGTAGAACACATCAAACTCAGCTTCACCTTTTTTTCTTGGCTTTACATGCACTTTATAGCATTTATAGCCGGCAATCATTTTTGTTTCCTCAGTCGGAAAAAAGTCATATTGATATTGATCGTTTTCCCGCTCAATATCAAAAGTATTTTGTATGGCCACCATTTTTTTTGTTAATAGCTTCATACAAATTGTATTCGTATTTGTTTCTGGATTTGCAATAAATGAAGCGGAGAAGAGTCCCATCTCAGCGCTCATGGTAGCGCATGATTTGTTATTTTTAAATTTGAAGATCATTTTATTGGGAATCATTTCTGCCATCATGTTTCCTTCTCCATTCAGCACTTTCACATTGTACTCAATCCGACCTTCAGAAATAAATTTTTCGCTTTTATGCTCACAACCAAGGGCCAATAAAAAACAGATAATAATAGGAAAGGTAACTAATTTCTTTTTCATCTATCTTCTATATCCCAATAAAAATAACTCCTTTTCAATTTTTAAGTCTGGAAAGATAGCTATTTTATTACGGAACTCAAAATAAAAGCTCTTCCTAAAACAGGCTCAATCGAGGAATACGAATGCACTTTACGACAAATCCACTTAAATTTATACCTTCGTGTTACGAACCACCTTTAAAGAAATGGAGCTAAGCATTCATGAAAAGAGTAATCGTTTCGGTGATCAATGATTTAAGTACTGACCAACGTGTACACAAAACGTGTAATACGATTCATTCACTTGGTTACGAAGTGCTGCTGGTTGGACGTAAACAACGCAAGAGCCTGCCTCTGAAATCACGCAGGTATAAGACCAAACGTATGTTTCTTCTTTTTGAAAAAGGGCCTCTTTTTTACATGGAGTATCAGATCCGGCTCTTTTTTTATCTGCTTTTTCACCCTTCAACTATTCTGGTTTCAAACGACCTGGACACGTTGCTTCCCAATTACCTGATTTCAAAACTGAAAAGAAACATCCTGGTGTATGATACACATGAACTGTTTTGCGAGGTTCCTGAACTACAAAGCAGTCCCTTTAAGAAACGCATATGGAAAGCCATTGAGCGTCGCATTTTCCCGAAGCTGAAATACGTCTTTACGGTAAATGATTCTATTGCGGGCATCTATAAGGAAGAATATAAGGTAGAGATTCGCGTTGTCCGAAATGTGCCATTATTGGGCTATCAGGCCGGACCGGTCAAGCGAACTAAAAAAGAGCTGGGCATACCGGAAAACAAGAAAATAATCCTGTTACAGGGAGCAGGAATTAATATAAACAGAGGGGCAGAGGAAGCGGTTCAGGCGATGCAATACCTGGATGATGCTGTTTTATTAATTATTGGTGGAGGAGATGTGATTGAATTTCTAAAACGTCTCACACAAGAGCTAAAGCTGGGGTCAAAAGTGTTATTTATCGGTAAGGTACCCTTCCAGGAACTAAGAGAATATACGCAGCATGCCGATTTGGGACTAACTTTAGATAAATCGACCAACCTAAACTACAAATTCAGTCTTCCTAACAAGCTATTTGACTATATCCATGCGGGAGTACCGGTTTTATCCTCCGACTTGCCCGAAATTAAGAAAATTATTGACGGTTATAATATAGGAGAATGCATTGATGGGCATGATCCGCAGGGAATTGCCAAAAAGATATCCACAATGCTTCATGAAGAAACAATCTACCAATTGTGGAAAAAAAATACTAAAATTGCAGCCGAAAGCCTGAATTGGGAAAAAGAAGAGCAACAACTGGTTGCTGTTTACAGACAATTTTGGTAGAGCATGGTTTAATTTTACAATGAGTCAAAAGCATTTACATATAGTTTCTTTCGATGTTCCGTATCCGGCGAACTATGGTGGAGTGATTGATATTTATTATAAAATCAAAGCGTTGCATACTGCAGGTGTAAAAGTTCATTTACACTGTTTTGAATACGGCAGGGCCGAAGCCCTTACCCTTGAAAGCGTTTGTGACAAAGTATATTACTACAAACGCAAGATGAACAAGCAACAATTATTGCTTTCTCTTCCCTTTGTGGTCGTAAGCCGCTCTTCTGAAAAATTAATTGAAAATTTACTGCGCGATAAACACACCATTTTATTTGAAGGTTTGCACTCCTGCTTTCATTTGGATGATCCTCGCTTATCCAATCGTACCAAAATTGTTCGCACACACAACATCGAACACGATTATTATAAAAATCTGGCAAAAGTAGAGCGATCGGTATTTCGTAAAATGTATTTTGCAATTGAGGGACGTAAACTAAAACGCTTTGAAAAGATATTGCACAAAGCGAATTACATTGCCACCATTTCTTCTGCCGATGCTGAAACCTTGTCTGCACAATATAAAAATGTCATTCACATCAGTGCCTTCCATGCCAATGAACAGGTGAAGATTAAAGAAGGCAGAGGTACTTTTTGTTTATACCATGGTAACCTGGAAGTAGGAGAAAACAATGAAGCTTCCTTATTCCTGGTGAATGAAATTTTTTCTAAAATAAAAATCCCGCTGGTTATAGCAGGGCGTAAACCTTCTGCCGAATTGAAATTAGCAATTGAAAGACACAATCATATTTTATTAAAAGCAAACATTAATACACCTGAAATTGATGAGCTCATCAGCAATGCGCAAATTAATGTATTGCCCACTTTTCAGGCTACCGGAATAAAATTAAAATTATTAGCTGCACTTTTTAACGGGAGGCATTGCATTGTTAACCCACCAATGGTAGCCAATACAGGACTCGAAGATTTATGCTCGATACAAAATTCTGCTGAAAGTATGGCGGCTGAAGTTGCACGATTATTTGAGTTGCCTTTTGATATGAGTGAAAAAGAAAAACGTGCCCACGTGTTGAATGATTCTTTTTCAAATGCAACGAATGTTCAGAAATTGATAAAGTTAATTTAAAGTGCCTCATTATTATACCGGTTCCTATATTCCAACGGCGACATGCCCGTTATTTTTTTGAACACCTCTCTAAACGCTTTTACATCAGCATATCCTACATCGTACATCACTTCATTAATTGTTTTGCGACTGGTTTCAAACGCGCGTTTAGCCGATTCAATTTTTACTCGCTGCAAATATTCCAACGGCGTATTTCCGGTCGCTTTAATGAATCGCCTATCAAAATTCCTCCTGCCTACTGAAAATTTTGCGGACAATTTTTCCATGGAAATCTTTTCATTTAGCTTAGCTTCAATATAGGATTGCGCTTCTTTTACCATTTCATCTCCGTGCATTTTCTGCCCTTTAAATATAATGAAGGCCGATTGGCTATGGCGGTCCATTTCAATTTGAAAAACTTTGGAGCAATAAATAGCTGTTTCCCTGTCGTATTTTTTTTCAACTAAATAAATGATCAAATTCAAAAAGGAATAAGCACCGCCATTGGTATAAATTCCATTTTCATCCGTGATCAATTTATCTGTTTGTAAATTGATATTTGGGAACAACAGTCTGAAATTATCTGCCACACTCCAATGCGTAGAACAGCTCTTCCCATCCAACAAACCGGTTGATGCCAGCAGGAAAGCACCTGAGCA
>DASRRA010000574.1:0-18660 GCA_035696085.1 Bacteroidia bacterium
ACACACGTTTAGTTTTGCTAATTATTATAATCCCGAACGTATGCATTTTGGTGTGCTCCGGGTACTGAATGATGACAGCGTAGCCGAAGGAATGGGTTTCGGGACCCATCCGCATGATAATATGGAGATCATCAGTATTCCACTGGAAGGTGACCTCGAACACAAAGACTCCATGGGAAATACCACGGTCATTAAACACGGAGATGTGCAGATAATGAGTGCTGGTAAGGGCGTGACCCATAGTGAGTACAACCGGAACAAGGATAAAAAAGTAAAATTCCTGCAAATATGGGTTTTTCCAAATAAAAAGGATGTCACACCCCGGTATGATCAGATCACGCTCAATCCCGCCGACCGCATCAATACATTTCAGCAAATTCTCTCACCTAATCCGGATGATGCAGGTGTTTGGATACATCAAAATGCCTGGTTCCATTTGGGTAAATTTGATAAAGATGTAGCGGTGGAGTACAAATTAAAATCTGAAGGAAATGGAGTATATGCCTTTATCTTAAACGGGGAAGTTACAATTGAAGATCAAAAGCTGAGTAACCGCGATGGCTTTGGTATTTGGGATATTGATAAAATACGTGTCACTTCCAACTCGGAAAATGCGGAGGTGTTGCTAATGGAAGTGCCGATGCATGTATAATCAGGGGTATCCAGGCAGATTTTCAATGTTTTTTACCTTACCCGGCCCAAAAGCCGGGTATTTTTATGGATAAGCTTAAAAAAACGTATTAACCGACCCCATTTTTCCTTACATTTGTAGCCCTTAAATAAAAGTATGAAAAATCAGGTTAAAATATTTTCCGGGTCCGCCTCTCATTACCTTGCAGAAAAAATTGCAAAATCGTATGGTCAGGACCTGGGTAAAGTGTCTAAATTACACTTTAGTGACGGGGAATTCCAGACATCTTATGAAGAAACAGTTCGTGGAAGCGATGTCTTTATCATCCAATCGACTTTCCCGCCAACGGATAACCTGTTTGAGCTTTTATTGATGATTGATGCAGCAAAAAGGGCTTCTGCAAATCAAATTATTGCCGTGTTACCTTATTTTGGCTATGCACGCCAGGATCGTAAAGATCAACCACGTGTAGCTATTGGAGCAAAAATGGTGGCTAACCTGCTTTCAGCAGCGGGAGCGACACGCATTATCACCATGGATCTGCATGCTGATCAAATACAAGGATTCTTTGATTTCCCGGTAGATCATTTATATGCATCTTCTATTTTCTTACCCTATATTCAAGGACTTAACTTGCCTAATTTAACAATGGCAGCACCAGATATGGGCGGATCAAAAAGAGCTAACTCATACGCTAAGTTTTTAAAATCAGATATCGTTATTTGCTACAAACAACGTTCACGCGCCAATGTAGTGGATAGCATGACCGTAATTGGTGAAGTAGAAGGGAAAGACATTGTACTGGTAGATGACTTGATCGATACCGGTGGTACACTTACCAAAGCTGCCGACCTGATGATGGATCGTGGTGCGAAAAGCGTTAGAGCCGTTTGTACACATGCTGTACTCTCCGGTAAAGCATATGAAAATATTGAAAAATCAAAGATGACCGAATTGGTGGTTACCGATACCATTCCATTGAAACAAGAATGCAGCAAGATAAAAGTATTGTCTGTTGCTGATTTATTTGGAAAAGTATTACACAGCGTTCACAGTTACAAATCCATCAGCTCCAACTTTATCGTGAGCTAGATTGAATATAAAGTATTGCGTCAATTACAATTAAAAATAGCTTTGGAGGACGCAACCAAGGCAGAAAATAAAAAATAAATAAAAATGAAAGCAGTATCTATTAGCGGTTCGTTACGCACGAACGTAGGGAAAAAAGATGCAACTGCATTGAGAAATGCAAACCAGGTACCTTGCGTACTTTACGGAGGAAAAGAACAAGTTCACTTTGCTGTTGCAGGCCCTGAATTCAAAAATTTAATCTACACACCAGAAGTGCAAACCGTAGATTTGAATATTTCTGGTAAAAAATACAGTGCCATCCTTCAAGAAGCACAATTTCACGCGCTTACTGATAGCTTGATCCACGTTGACTTTTTGGAAATCGTTGCAGGTAAACCGGTAACGATGAACGTTCCTGTAAGAACTACTGGAACATCTCCTGGAGTTAGAGCGGGTGGTAAATTATTGAAAAAATTAAAAACATTAAAAGTAAAAGGACCAGTTGAAAAAATGCCTGATACAATTGATATCGCGATTGATAAATTAGAAATCGGTCAAGGTGTACGTGTAGCTGACATTAAATTAGACGGACTTACCTTATTAAATGCAGAAAACGTAACTGTAGTAAGTGTTCAGGTAACACGTGCTGCTGTTGCAGGTGCTGATGAAGCTGCGAAAGCTGCTGCTCCGGCTGCAAAAGCTGCTGCTCCGGCTCCGGCTGCAGGTGCTGCTAAAGCTCCAGCTGCTGCAGGTGCTGCTAAACCAGCTGCTAAAAAATAATCAGTTTCAATTGCAAAAATCAAACGCTAAAGGTTCTCAAGCCTTTAGCGTTTTTAGTTAAATAAAATGAGCAAATTTCTTATTGTCGGTCTTGGTAATATTGGCGAGGAATACAGCAACACCCGTCATAACATTGGTTTCATGATACTGGATGCGCTTGCAAAAAAAAATGAACTCAAATTTAAAACTGACCGACTGGCAGATATTGCCGAATATAAATTTAAAGGAAAAACATTGATTCTGGTGAAACCATCTACCTATATGAATTTAAGCGGTAAAGCAGTTAACTACTGGCTGCAGGCTGAAAAAATAGCGAAAGAAAATTTACTGGTGATTACCGATGATCTTGCTTTACCGGTTGGTGCATTGCGCATGAAAGGAAAAGGCAGCGATGGCGGTCACAACGGATTTAAAAACATCCAGGAAGTTTTAGGAACATCCGATTACGCGCGCCTGCGTGTTGGCGTAGGAAACGAATTTCCGAAAGGAAGGCAAGTAGAGCATGTACTTGGTAAATGGGAACCCGAAGAAGAAAAATTATTACAACCCCGCATCGACCTCGCCATTGAAATGATTCAGGCATTTGCAACAATTGGTTTGCAAAGAGCCATGTCGGCATATAATAATAAGTGATCCTATTTTGAAGCACTGAAGTCAATTTTGTGATACTGTGTGTGCTGGCTGTCAGTTCGAGCGGAGTCGAGAACTGTGGGAGGCTTTAAAAGCTCACCGTAAGCTTACGCACAGTTCTCGACTCCGCTCGACCTGACAGCCTTCGCACGTTTCATCTTAAATAAGTCTTTCCCAAACCTTTCGTATCTTTGTACTTCTTGAAAACATCCGAACACATACAAACCTTGCTGCGTACCTTACCGGATAACCCCGGCGTATATCAGTATTTTGACGAAGAAGAAAAACTTCTTTATGTCGGAAAAGCAAAAAACCTCAAGAAACGCGTCTCTTCCTACTTCAATAAAGACAATTATGAAAATGGAAAAACACAGGTACTGGTAAAGAAAATTGCTAATATCAAATACATTATTGTTAATACCGAACTGGATGCCTTGTTGCTGGAGAATACCCTCATCAAAAAATACCAGCCCCGCTATAACATCAGTTTAAAGGATGATAAGACCTATCCCTGGATATGTATCAAAAATGAACGTTTCCCACGCATCTTCCCCACACGCAATGTGGTGAAAGATGGTTCGCAATATTTTGGTCCCTATGCTTCTGTAAAGGTGATGAACACCGTGTTGGATTTGATCAAGCAATTATACGATCTGCGCAACTGCAATTTAAACCTTACGGAAGAAAATATACTAGCCGGGAAATTTAAAGTATGCCTTGAATATCACCTGGGCAATTGCAAAGGCCCTTGTGTAGCAAAAGAAACCGAAGAAGAATACAACCAAACCGTTGCAGAAATAAAAGAGATCATCAAAGGAAATGCGTATGGCGTTGCGAGACATTTAAAAGCTCTGATGCAACAACACATTGAAAAAATGGAGTTTGAAAAAGCACAGGCCATTAAAGAGAAAATTGATTTGCTGGAAAAATTCCAAAGTAAATCAACCGTAGTCAATCCCTCTATCAGTAACATAGAAGTTTTCTCTATTATCTCTGATGATAAAGCAGGATATGTAAATTTTCTGAAAGTAATGAATGGCGCCATCATGCAAGGGCATACCATTGAAATGAAAAAGAAACTGGATGAAACCGATCAGGAGCTACTTACATTGGCTATTGCTGAATTGCGGGAACGCTTCAACAGCGATTCAAAAGAAATCATCGTGCCTTTTGAAATTGAAACAGAATTTTCAAATGTGACGTTTCTGGTTCCACAACGTGGTGATAAAAAACAATTGCTGGAATTATCTCAACGTAATGTAGATTATTACCGAAAAGAAAAAATGAAACAGGAAAGCCTGGTAGATCCGGAGCGTCACACCAAACGTATCCTGGAGCAAATGAAAAAAGATTTGCATTTGCAGGAAGAACCTCGTCACATCGAATGCTTTGATAACTCCAACTTTCAGGGAGCTTACCCGGTTGCAGCTATGACTGTTTTTAAAGATGCCAAGCCTAGCAAAAAAGATTACCGTCATTTCAATATCAAAACAGTAGAAGGTCCAGATGATTTTGCTTCTATGGAAGAAATCATTTACAGGCGTTACAAGCGGGTGCTGGATGAAAATCAATCCCTGCCGCAATTGATTGTTATTGATGGAGGAAAAGGACAATTAAGTGCTGCTCTTGAAAGCCTCGAAAAATTAGGCTTAAGAGGTAAAGTAGGCATCATTGGTATTGCTAAACGATTAGAAGAAATCTATTTCCCCAATGACCCTATTCCCTTGTACCTGGATAAACGAAGTGAATCATTAAAAATTATTCAGCAGATTCGAGACGAAGCGCATCGCTTTGGTATTACGCATCACCGCAGCAGAAGAGACAAAGGAACATTGAAAACGGAGTTAACAGAAATTGCAGGTATCAGTACGGCAACCGCTCAAAAATTATTATCGCATTTCAAATCCGTGAAAAAAGTAAAAGAAGCCACAGAAGCTGAATTAGCAGAAGTGATCGGAAAAGCAAAAGGAAAGACTGTGTACGATCATTACAATCAACCTGACAGGTTTGAGGGAATAAATACAGATCCTGCTGCAAATTTGTGATGGTTGCTACGACAATTTATCGGTCAGCAATTTCATTTCAATCGCAGGAGAAATCCGTTCATATAAAATGTTATAAACAGCCGTGGTGATAGGCATTTCAACTTTGCATTGTTTGTTGATCTCGTGCACACATTTGGTTCCGTAATACCCTTCAGCCACCATGTTCATTTCCAACTGTGCAGATTTTACAGAATACCCTTTTCCAATCATGCTGCCGAATGTACGATTACGGCTAAATTGCGAATAGGCTGTAACCAGCAAATCTCCTAAATAAGCAGAGCTTTTGATGTCGCGATCAATCGGATGAACTGCATCCACAAAACGTTTGATCTCCTGGATAGCATTGGAAATAAGCACTGCCTGAAAATTATCACCATACCCTAATCCATGGCAGATACCACTGGCAATGGCAAATACATTTTTCAAAACGGCTGAATATTCCGTTCCAAAAATATCATCGGACACGGTTGTTTTAATATACCTGCAATTTAGTAAAGAAGCCACATACGCTGCATGGTCGGTATTTTGGCAGGCAATGGTGAGGTAAGATAATTTCTCCATGGCCACCTCTTCTGCATGGCAAGGACCGGTGATTACACCAATGTTTTCCATGGGAATACCATATTCGGTATGGAAGAACTCACCGATAATTAAATTGTGTTGTGGCACAATTCCTTTAATAGCTGAAAACACGTGTTTGTTTATGAAATCCGCAGCCGTTAGTTCGTTCAATGCATCCTTTAAAAATGCAGAAGGAACCGCCATAACCAATACATCGGCTTGCTTAACAATTTCCTTCAGGTTATTGAGTATTGTTAATTTGCTGATATCAAATTCAACAGAAGTTAAGTAATTGGGATTGTGCTTGAATTTTTTAATATGTTCAACACTTTCTGCATTTCGTATCCACCAATATACATGCTCCGCATTGTTGCACAACATTTTTACTATAGCAGTAGCCCAACTTCCTCCTCCAATCACTGCAATTTTTCGTATAGCATCCATTTTATGATTGCATTTTTTTTTACGAACCCGAAAATACACATTTTTTCAGTGTCTATTTACAGGATTTATTAAACGGTTAAAACAAAACGATCCGCAAAGCGCGGATCGAATTAATTTGTATTAGGCTGGAACCTGACTTTTTTTCTCTCGTTCCCAGAAACGGTGTTGTGCAATAGCTGCAATAACTTGCTTTGTGCTTGCATCCAACAGAACTCCTGCAGAAGCTTTTTTATCAGTTAGATTTTTACCCACATAAGATGATATTATTACGTTACTACCTTCACCCTCACTGGCAATCACTTTGCAATGTTTATACATCTCGTTTATGAAATGAAGTGCATCCGCTTCCTGAATTAATTCATCCGAACTTTTCTTACCGGCTGGAATAAACACCGCATCAAACAAAACAGAAGCTGTATGTAAAAAGCTTTGATCAACTAAAATGGATTGCCCTTGTGAAGTCTTTATTGCACCCATCTTTGGCGCTATTAACTTCGTTTGTGCCCCTTGCGCTTCAACAGCTTTTTTAAATGTATTCAATGATTGATCATCTACACCGTTTGCAATAAGTATTGCAATCTGACGTGTTTGAATTGTGTCTTTCATTGTGTTTGCCATACTCAATGCGGCTGATTTTTCAATAGAAAGTTTTACCTCTTTCGGTTGATAATTCTTTGAATTTCCATCAGCAGGAACACTATGATTTAATGGAGGCTCGGGTTTTACAACAACAATACCCAATCCTTCTGCAACCTTCGTTGCTAAGGTGTTGTCCACGTATGATAACATTCCAACCATGCGTTTTCGAATGTCTGCGCGCTCCAGTTTGCCCAGTTCAAAACGAAGTGCGTTGATCAAGTGGTCTTTTTCAACATCCGATTGGCTGTTGAAAAATAAACGTGCCTGGCTGAAATGATCAAAAAAGCTTGGACTGCGTTCTCGTATTTTTTTCGCATCAATACGTTCGGTGTAACTTGTAAAGCCACCTTGACTTGCTTTTGCTTGAAACGGACAACCACCTCCTGTTGTATTCGGATGATAACTGCTTTGTCCTTTATTTATTTGCTGACGCATATGTCCATCGCGTTGATTGTTATGAACTTCTACAACAGGGCGGTTAATAGGAATCTCATGAAAATTCGGGCTTCCCAATCTGGAAAGCTGTGTATCCGTATAGGAAAACAAGCGTCCTTGTAACAATGGATCATTAGTAAAATCAATGCCTGGAACTAAATGCCCGGGATGAAATGCGACTTGCTCTGTTTCTGCAAAAAAGTTATCCGGATTACGATTAAGCGTCATTTTCCCGATTCGTTGAACCGGCACTAGTTCCTCTGGAATTAACTTAGTTGGATCCAACAAATCAAATTCAAATTTATGTTCATCTTTTTCAGGAATAAGTTGAACACCTAGTTCCCATTCCGGATAAGCTCCACTTTCAATAGCTTCCCATAAATCACGACGATGAAAATCAGGATCTTTACCTGAAATTTTTTGTGCTTCATCCCAGGCCACTGAATGTACACCCAACAAAGGCTTCCAATGAAATTTTACGAAAAAGGACTCATTCTTATCATTGATCAAACGGAATGTATGCACGCCAAAACCTTCCATCATTCTTAAACTCCGGGGAATCGCACGGTCAGACATCACCCACATGATCATGTGCATAGACTCCGGCATCAACGAAATGAAATCCCAGAATGTATCGTGTGCAGATGCAGCCTGCGGCATTTCATGGTGAGGCTCCGGTTTAACTGCATGAATCAGATCCGGAAACTTTATCGCATCCTGGATAAAAAATACAGGCATGTTGTTTCCAACCAAATCATAATTACCTTCTTCTGTATAAAATTTTACAGCAAAGCCTCTTACATCTCTTGCAAGATCCGTTGATCCTCTTGAACCAGCAACTGTTGAAAATCTTACAAATACAGGTGTTTTAACACTTGGATCTTGTAAAAATTTTGCCTTTGTGTATTTATTCATGGGCTTATACACCTGGAAATACCCATGTGCTGCGGACCCTCTGGCATGAACAATTCGTTCAGGAATTCGTTCATGATCAAAATGTGTAATCTTTTCACGAAGAATAAAATCTTCCAGCAAAGTTCCTCCGCGGTTACCCGCTTTCAATGAGTTCTGGTCATCATTGATCGGTAAGCCTTGATCGGTAGTAAGTAATTGACCGTCTCCGTTTTCGGTTTGACCTTTTAGTTGTTCTGTTTTTTTAGTACTAGTTGTTGAAGTCGTCTTTTTTTTAGCCATAGGAAATTAGTTAAATTTAATTTTTAGTATCATGAGAACCGGTTACGTCAGCTATATGTATGAGCAATCTAATGCACATCTTGAGGTTGAAAACTGTGCTGTATAGCGAAGAAAAAACAAAATCTCCTTTAAAAACAACAGGATTTCAAAAACGGACGTATATAAAAACAAAAAATATACCTTCACGAATTGCGACCAGGTGGTTGAGGTTTTATACCATGAAAATTAATACCTTTGTATTCCTTGAATGGAGCTTTATAATCTAATTGAGAAATGAAACCTAGTTTTGATGACATTTATATGGAGTTGGCAGAAAATCTTGCCAAGCGTTCCCATTGCGTGAAAGCTCAGGTAGGAGCGGTGCTCACCAAAGATACCCGCATCGTTTCCTTAGGCTATAACGGACCCCCTGCAGGAACACATAATTGTGACGAGGTGTGGCCGGAAGAAGGCTGCCCCCGCGATAGTAAAGGAAGTTGTTCACTTGCCTTGCATGCCGAACAAAACGCTATTTTATATGCTTCAAAAAACAATGTGTCCATTGAGGGTTCAACGTTGTATGTAACGCTTTCGCCCTGTATTGCCTGTGCACGTGTTATTTTCACCACCGGTATCCGCAAGGTGTATTACCTGAATTCATACGCTGATTTTAAAGGATTGAAATCAGATGAAGGGGTTGATTTTTTGGAGCGGTTTGGAGTAGAAGTTGTTCGTTATAAAAAACCAGCATAACAGTATTCATGAATCGTCCTAAATTTTACATTTATCTCCCTATAGTCTTTTCGCTTGTGCTGGTACTTGGCATACTGATCGGACGAAACATCAATCTCAATGGCAGATATGCCGGTGTGATGGCTATCGATTCAAAAAATCAGTATAAAAAAATAGAAGATATTTTGCGCTACATTGATGAACAATATGTAGATACCATCAACAATAAACAGTTGGTTGAAAAAACGATCACCTCCATGCTTCAAAACCTGGATCCGCACTCCAGCTACTTAACTGCAGAAGAAGCAAGAGCCAACAGTGAACCACTGCAAGGGAACTTTGAAGGTATAGGAATAGAATTCAATATTGTAGAAGATACGATTCGTGTGCTCTCTGCCATACCTGGTGGCCCTTCTGAGCGTGTAGGTATCCAGGCAGGAGACAAAATTGTAGAAGTAGAAGGAAAGAAAGTGGCCGGTATAAAGATTACCAACAGAGAAGTTTTGGCCAAATTAAAAGGACCTGGCGATACGAAAGTGAAGGTGGGCATTTTAAGAAGAGGCAAATCAAAGATTCAAAATTTTACCATTACTCGTGGTACTATTCCTATTTACAGTGTGGATGTGTCTTATATGATTACGCCAAAAACCGGCTATATTAAGATCAGCCGCTTTGCTATGGATACATATAGTGAATACATGAAAGCTTTTGATAAATTGCAATCACAAGGCATGCAGCAATTGATTATCGATTTACGTGGAAATGGCGGTGGATTCCTGAATACGGCTGTTAGCCTGGCGGATGAGTTTTTAGTTAAAGGAAAAGAAATTGTGTATACCATCGGAAAAGCACGTCCACGAACCGATTACCGAGCAACAGATAAAGGACATTTTGAAAATGGCAAGCTAGTGATTTTAATTGATGATGGATCAGCTTCCGCCAGCGAAATTCTTGCAGGAGCCATGCAGGACAATGACAGAGCCACCATTATCGGTCGTCGTTCTTTCGGAAAAGGGTTGGTTCAGGAAGAAACCCGTTTTATGGATAGTTCAGCAATTCGCCTTACCATTGCCCGCTATTATACACCTACAGGCCGTTGTATTCAAAAGACGTATTCAAATGGAGTAGAGGATTACTATAAAGAAGAATCCAGCCGTTACTTAAGTGGAGAACTGGAAAGCCTGGATAGTATTAAAATAAACGATAGCTTAAAGTATACAACTCCAGGCGGAAAGATTGTTTATGGCGGCGGTGGAATCATCCCGGATGTGTTTGTTCCGTTAGATACCACAGGACGCTCGCATTACCTGGCAGAGGTGGCTTACAACGGCTTAATCAATGATTTTGCCTTTGATTTTGCGGATCGTCAACGTTCAAAACTGAAAGAAAGCTATGCATCCATTGCTAATTTTAATAGCGCGTTCACCATTACACCGGAAATAGTAAATGAATTTGTAGCGTTTGCACAAAGAAATGGAGTAAAACCCAATGAAAACCAGCTGAAAGTATCTGAATCAATCATCAAATTACAGCTAAAGGCACTTATTGCTAGAAACATCTGGGGCAATGACGGTTTTTATCCGGTATTGCAAAAGGATGACAACATTATTAAGAAAGCACTTGAAATACTGCAATAAAACAGAACTGTTCGTTCGATCGCATGCCGCCTTAGCTTTATCGATGGCGCAGCGGAGTTGAGAACAAAAAAGCCACAACATTGTTGTGGCTTTTTCTATTATAACATGTGTTATAATTATTTTTTCTCTTCAGTTGCAGGAGCAGCTGGAGTTGCAGTAGAATCAGCATGTGCAGTAGAATCAGCAGATGTAGAAACGGATTGGCTAGCAGCATTAAATAAAGAATCCATTTTCGCTTTAGACTCAGCTTCTTGTTTTGCTTTCTCTTCAGCATTTGGTCCGCAAGCTACGATACTCATTGCACCAGCAATGAATAATACTGTAAATAATTTTTTCATTTTGTTTTTGGTTGTTTGGGTTAATATTAGTATCTGGGCGCAAATGTAATGATTTTTTAATAAAAACAACATATGAACATTCTTTTATATGATTTTATTTAACAGCTTACTGTTTAAAACCTCGGCTTTCACCGCTAAAATCTCTCTCGTTTGCATCTAAAAATGGTTACCTTTAGGGCCATAAATTTTAAATATAACCCACTTATAAAATAAAAGAATATGGCTTTTGAATTACCAAAACTGACATATGCATACAATGCATTAGAGCCTCATATCGACGCTCGTACCATGGAAATACACCATTCTAAGCACCACCAGGCTTATGTAACCAACTTAAACAATGCGATTGCCGGTACAGACGCTGAAAAATTAAGTATCGAAGAAATCTGCAAAAATATTTCAAAGTACCCTGTAGCCGTAAGAAACAATGGTGGCGGGCACTTCAATCACTCTTTCTTTTGGAACATCATGGGTCCAAATGCCGGTGGCGAACCCACTGGTGATGTTGCAACCGCTATCAATAGCGCTTTTGGCTCTTTTGCAGAGTTTAAAACACAATTTGCGAACGCAGCAGCAACACGCTTTGGTTCAGGCTGGGCCTGGTTACTAAAGAAAGATGGTAAATTGGTAGTAAGCTCTACACCCAACCAGGATAACCCGTTGATGGATATAGCAGATGTAAAAGGAACACCTATTTTGGGAGTGGATGTATGGGAACATGCCTATTACTTAAACTACCAAAACAGAAGACCGGATTATGTTGCGGCATTCTGGAACGTGATCAACTGGAATGAAGTGGCAAAACACTTGAAAGCGGCGAAGTAAGCCTATTATAGCCTAATTAAATTTTACATGAGCAAGACCAGGATATATTTGTTAATCGCATGTATCACTGGTTTTGCTTCTTTTAAAGCCAATGCCAGGAATACTGGGATTTCCGTGGATGCGATTTATCTCTCCTCTGCAAACATGGATGCTGCGCAAATAGTAGCGATTACCAGTCCTGACCCCACTAAAAAAAAGAAATTTGTTGCTGCCTTGCTTGCCATGCCCTTTCCGTTTGGATTTGTAGGGGCACACCGGGTTATGCTGGGTGCCGGGCCCTGGGTACCGGTAGTATATGTGGCCACATTAGGAGGGTGTTTTGGTGTGTTACCTTTAATCGATTTTTGTTTTATTATCTTTAGTAAAGATATTACTCCATATGAAAACAACAATCATGTTTTTATGTGGATAAAAAATAACGAACCATCTTCGCAATGAAAGTAGGTCTATTCTTTGGGTCTTTCAATCCGGTGCATGTGGGGCATATGGTGCTTGCTAATTATATGCTGGCCTATACCGAATTGGATCAGGTATGGTTTGTTATTTCACCTCATAATCCGTTGAAAAAAAAGGCGTCCCTGCTGCATGAGCGCCACCGCCTACGTTTGGTGGAACTGGCCATTGGTGATAATCCAAAATTAAAAACAAGTGACATAGAGTTTGCACTTTCTCAACCTTCTTATACGGTAAATACACTTGTTCATTTACGCGAAAAACATCCAAGCATCAACTTCGCCCTGATCATGGGAGAAGACAATCTTCAGAATTTTCATAAATGGAAAAACTATGAAGAGATTTTAAAGCAACATGAATTGTATGTTTATCCGCGTTATGATATGGCAGCTACAACAGGCGACCCTTCAGTGATGAAGCATACATCCGTAAAACGTATAGCCGCTCCCTTAGTTGAGATATCTTCAACTGCTATCCGCCAGGCTATTTTAGAGAAAAAGGACATGCGTTATTTTGTACCGCTTGCTGCCTGGGAATATATCAAAGAAATGCATTTTTACGAAAAGTAAATTCAATAACGATTATTATGGCTTACGATGAAAAATTAGCAAATAAAATTCGTGAAGCATTAATGAACGAACCGAAACTGGAAGAGAAACAGATGTTCGGTGGTGTTTGTTTTATGGTAAACGGAAAAATGTGTATCGGTGTGCTGAAGGATGAAATGCTTTGCCGCATTGCGCCGGAGTTAAAAGATGAATTGCTGGAAAAAGAGGGCTGCAGAGAAATGGCATTTACTGGAAGACCGATGAAATCCTATGTGCTGGTTGCAAAAGAAGCAATGAACACCAAAAAGAAATTTGAATATTGGATTCAGCTTTGCCTGGATTTCAATTTAAGAGCAAAGGCTTCGAAGACACAGAAAAAAAGCGTATGAGAACCACCTCATACGCCTAAAATAATTTAATAACCGGATTTTTTTGAAGTGTGGCCGGTGTGCGGATCACGCTCGCGCTCCACACTCACACTGCTAATTTCACTGAAAGTGAAGTTAGTTTGCTGCTCCTATATCAAATTGCAATGCATCGTTAAATGCTAAGGTTACATCACCTTCCGCAACAATTGCTTGTCCGTTACCGGTTGTTTCCTTTGTTGCAGCAGCTGCAGGCTTTTTGCCTGCTTTAATTGCTGCAACAGGTGTAACACTTAGTCCGTTAAGTTCTAATTTCAGCTCTTTCAGACACATACCCAATGCAATTGCTTTCTTAGGATTGTTAATGATAAATTCCACATCAAAATCATCGCTCTGTGCCGAGCGGGATGTCAATGTAAAATCAATTTTGTTTTCGATACAATAATCAATCAGTGGAGAAAGATTTTTCTTTTTCACTGATACGGTTGGTTTTTCTTCGTTAATAAAACTCATGGCAATTTGTTTTTTAATTAATGACTACTGCGTCGGCCGTAGCTTTAGCGAAGGCTGACTAAACTTAAGATAGAATCAAAGATGGAACGTCCGTCAATATTTGACAGGTCACCATCAGTAGCGCGTTCCGGGTGTGGCATCATACCAAATACATTTTTACCCGCATTGCAAACACCTGCAATGTTTTCTACCGCTCCATTCGGATTACCTGCCTCATTCACATTTCCACTTTCATCACAGTAACGGAAAATAACCTGTCCGTTGGCATTCAATTTTTTTAATGTTTCAGCATCTGCATAAAAACGTCCTTCTCCGTGTGCAATTGGTATTTTTAATGCTTTGCCCAATGGAACTTCAGAAGTAATCAGTGCATCATTGTGCTCCGCTTTGATGTAGATATTTTTACAAATAAATTTTCGCTCTTCGTTGTGAAGCAATGCACCTGGTAATAAACCGGCTTCTATCAATATTTGAAAACCATTGCATATACCTAATACATATCCTCCTTTATTTGCGAACTCAATCACTTTTTCCATAATAGGAGAAAAGCGTGCAATTGCACCTGAACGTAAATAATCACCATAAGAGAACCCTCCAGGCAGCACAATAAAGTCACAACCTTTTAGGTCTGTATCTTTGTGCCATAAGGAAACAACCTCCTGACCCATAATATCTCTTAAAACATAGATCATATCCTGATCACAATTGGAACCCGGGAATACAACCACTCCAAATTTACTCATAGTGCAACGTATAAAAATTAGTGTATGTAAAGTTAATCATAAAACCGCATCTTAAAACCGAAGTTGAGTGATTGTTTAAAACTAAAAATGAAATTTTTTATCCCCGGAAACTCGCCTTCAGTGGGGAATTGGAAATATTTATTTAATTCGCTGACAGGGAATCACTTAAGATAAACAGGGAAAATTTTACCGATTTTGGCCCCATTTTTAACGCCTGATTTTTAACAAAAAATCGACGAAATTATGGTTTAAAGGGGTGAATGCGTAAATATTAATAATTAATTGTTTGTCAGATGATTACAAGCTTGAGATTAAATTCGCAACGATGGATCCTATAAATAATAAAAAGAGGACCTCGGCTAACCAGTTTCGCTTCAGGTTCATAAAGTAATGTGCATAAAAAACAGCCGCCGGGATAGCCAAAGCTGAAAAACAGCTGGTAGACGTTTCTCGGGTAATGGCAATAGAGGCGATTCCCGCCATGAGCACCCAAATTAATACAACAATTCCCTTTTTCGTTTTTTGAGAACCGGTATTTAAACCTGTAAATAACCGTGCACCTGCTAAAATTAAAATGCTGAGCTGCACGGAATTAGTAAAATAAAAACTGCCGGATAAATTATCGAAATGCAATTGCCTTGTAAAATAAAAGAACATTTTATCATACAGCAGGTAATCCAGGGTATTCCGTAAATAGTAAATTGTACCCACTAATATATAAGGGATGATGACGCCGCAAAGTGAAATGATCCACTCCCGCCAATTGAACGGACGAAGAATAACCAATGCCGCTGCCAGCACAGGAAAGAAAACCATATACGGAAAATAAAAAAGAGAGGCGATGGATATCAGGAAACCGGCATCAAAGAAATGAGAGAATGCTTTCTCTTTGCGATAAGAGACCAATAACCGATGAATCGCCAGCATCAAAAACAAATTACCGAAAACCAAAGGGTGTAAAATAAACATGGCTTTATTGCTACTCATAAAAATGATGTACAAAACAGCCGGTAAGAAGCTGGGGCGCGTCAATATTTCATTTTCATTCACTATATAATTCAGCAGAAAAGCCTCGGCAATAATGATAATGAGTGATAGCGAGATATTTACCCACGTATTAGAAACAGGCCCTACCAGCATTTCATAAAAAGGCATGGCATGTTTTACAGGGGGAAGTGGTACCGGGTGGATAAATCCGAAAACCCATAATGCAATCGCAAAAACAGGGATAAAGATATACGCCGAAGCATTATTTGATTTAAAAAAGGATACAAACATAGTTTCAGTGCTTAAAATTAGCGTAAAAATGATTGCGTTTTAATAAAATTTGTACATTTGAAGACGATTATTAAAAATTCAATATATGACTTGGACAGATTTTTTTAACGGTACTGCACACGCTTTTCAATGGGGATTTCAATTTATGAAAGGTATTGGAAATGTTCCAAACGTAATTTTTTGGTTGATCATTGTATCACTGATGTTGGTTTGGTTACGTATGCAAGGCAGATACAACAAAGAAGCAAAAGAAAAAGGTACATTGAAATAGTATCATTATAAATCATAATTAAAATCCTCAGTTGGAATTTCCAGCTGAGGATTTTTTGTTAACGCAAAGGGTTTTCAAAACCGTTGACGTTTTTAATTGTATCTAAATTTCACTCTTCTCGTATTTTTTCAAATCCACACCAATATCCTTGCGATAATATTTATTGGCATATTGAATTTGCTCGGCATTCGCAAATGAATGCTGTAACGCTTCATTCATCGTATGGCCATAAGAGGTCACTGCAATCACACGCCCACCATTTGTTACCAGTGCTTTATCTTTTAGCATCGTTCCCGCATGAAAAACAATGCTGTCTTTCACTTTGTCCACACCTGTAATGGCATCACCCTTTTTATACGCTTCCGGATATCCTCCTGCTACCATCATTACCGTGGTTGCAAAACGAGGATCCAGTTCAATGCTTTTCTCATGCAGGTTTCCGTTTGCCACGCCTAAAAATAAATCCAGCAAATCAGATTTGATTCTTGGGATTACAACTTCTGTTTCCGGATCACCCATTCTTACATTGTACTCAATCACATAGGGACTTCCATTGTCATTCATCAATCCAATAAAAATAAATCCTTTATACGGAATGCCTTCCGCTTTCAATCCATTAACAGTAGGAATGACGACTTGTGTTTCTACTTTTTTGATGAACGCATCATCGGCAAATGGAACGGGAGAAATTGCTCCCATACCGCCGGTATTTAAACCCGTATCACCTTCACCAATGCGTTTGTAGTCTTTTGCTGCCGGTAATATTTTGTATGAATTTCCATCGGTTAATACAAATACGGAAAGCTCTATTCCCTTTAAAAATTCTTCTATCACTACTTTTCCGGACGCAGCTCCAAACTTTGCATGAGCCAGCATCTCCGTTAGTTCCTTTTTTGCTTCAGCTAATGTGGTTGAAATCACAACTCCTTTCCCTGCTGCCAACCCATCCGCCTTTAATACGTAAGGTGGTTGCAATGTTTCCAAAAATGCCAACCCTTTATCCAGGGTATCTTTGGTAAAGGTCTCATACTTTGCCGTGGGAATATGATGACGTTGCATAAAACGTTTGGAAAAATCTTTACTGCCTTCCAGTTGTGCACCCGCTTTTTGCGGGCCAATAACGGGAATATGTTTAATTTGTGGATCTGCTAAAAAGAAATCATGAATACCTTTTACCAGTGGATCTTCCGGACCTACCACTACCATCTCAATTCCAAGCTCCAGCACACTTTTTTTAATGGTCTCAAAATCAGTAACAGCAATTGGTAAATTGGTTCCAAGCGCAGAGGTGCCGGCATTACCCGGAGCAATGTAGAGTTTAAGTGGTGTTTTGCTTTGTGAAAGTTTCCAGGTAAACGCATGTTCACGTCCACCGGAACCCAGGATTAAAATATTCATCGGAGCTAAATTTTTTGCAAAGAAACGAAAAATTTCCCGACTGGAAAAGCGCTCCAGACGCTGACGCTATCTGGAGCTTTAGCAGAAGACAGGAGTCGAAAACTATTTTGTTAGTTTTAAGGCCAAATCCAAACGTTGTGCTACATTGTCCCAATTGATAATGTTGAACAAGGCATCCACAAAATCGCCACGTTTGTTTTTGTATTTGAGGTAATAGGCGTGCTCCCAAACATCAATCACAAGCAAAGGCACAACACCCCATTGGGTTAATTTTTCATGATTCTCACATTGTAGTATTGTTAAGCTATCCGAATAGGGTTGATAACCAAGTATTCCCCAGCCATTGCCATCTACGTTTTTGGAAGTAGCAGCTATATAAGATTTTAGCTTTTCATAAGAGCCAAAACTTTTCTCTATTCGTTTCTTCAATTCACCACCAGGAGCAGTTTGTTTATTAGAAAGGTTTGTCCAAAAAATAGAATGCAGCACATGGGAAGAAAAATGGTAAGAAAGTTTTTTTGTCCAATAATCAACTGTTTCCAAATTGTTTATATCCAATGCTTCTTTGATTTTTTTTAAATCAGTATTGGCTGCTTTTACAGCACCACCATGATGAAAGGTATAATGCAGATGCAAGGTCTCAGCATCCATTTGCGGTTCTAAAAAATTCTCAGCATAAGGTAAAGACTGTTGAATAAAGTTACCTTCGGCATCTGTCAATCGCTCTATTCCATTCTCAGTGATAGAAGCAGCGAATACGGAGTTAGAAGGAAGAAGGGTAGCACCTCCAAGCAGCAAGCTATTTTGCAGAAATTGTTTTCTGTCCATGGGGATAAGTTTTTAATGAGTTCATCGTTAAAAGTAATAGCTGCTTTTGGATTATAAAAACATCTTAACAAAAAATTATACATAAAAGGTAATGTCAGTTCTAGCGGAGTCGAGAACTTTTGTATTTTTATACCATGATTATTAAGCCTCAAATTATAAATGCTGACGAAGTTATTGCAGCACAAAGTACACGCTTGGATGGCGTTAGCCCCGAACCATTTCAATCCCTAAACCTTGGTCTCTCTGTACATGACGATGAAAAAAATGTACATAAAAACAGGGAGTTGTTTTTTGGTTCCCTGGGTATACAACAAAATCAAAT